>JBILTA010000779.1:0-2642 GCA_044371785.1 Pirellulaceae bacterium
TCGGACGAATTGAAGAATAAAGAAGCGGACATCGCAGCCGCTGAGCGTGAATACGATCAAACGGTTGCTTCTCTCGATGCCCAGTACGGTTCAGAATCATCCAACGGCGACACAGGTGTCGAAGGGGCCACGCGCCGCAGCGCGATCAAAACTCGCGACGCGCAGTACTACGCTGCCCGCAACACCTCCTGGGCCAACACCCTCAGCGCCTCGATCAATTTAGGCACCACACCTTGGACCGTCAAAGCCATCACCGCCGCCAATGCGGAAGCCGCACATTCTGTATCACGTGCTAATGCGCAAGCAGCGCATGATGCAGCCATGCTCGATGCAATCGAAGATTGGCAACTCTCCAGCCGCGAATCGCTCACCGACTTACTCTTCACCGAAGGCCAATCCCGCGAAACCTATAACGTAGCCACCTCGAATGTGTATGCGAACTGGGAAAACGGGGTTGGGAATCTCGTTATGGACGAACCTTCGGGGACTTCCTATCGCGGCCCTGTATCAAGACACAAAGGAGCTACGACGAATTCCCGGGAAAATGTATTGCAGTATGTTCGTTTCCCTGGGGATGAGAATGGAGACGAAAAGGGAGCGAGTACCAATAGTGTTGGAAGCCAAAGCGGTCTCCCCAATTCTCTTCCCACTCCTACTGCTGTAACAGTGATGGTCGATCTGCCGAAATTCATCATTCCTCCGATCAGAATGACCAAAGAGGAATACGAGCAATTCGTTTCAGGGTTGGAGAATGGTGATATCGCGCTGGAAGAAATTTCTCTGCCAGTTGAAGGCATGCATCCAAAGATGGTTGAGTTTGTCGGCAAAAACGGCGATCTATACATGGCGTTTACTCATCAATATGGCTTTGCGTACCAACACAAACTTAACGCACTTTTTAATATGGGCTTCGACGTCCATGGTGGTGGCCGCCATGTCATGAACTGGGCCTCTGGCAACATTGAGATGACGAACATCTATGTCGACACCTCAACTTTCTTTGTGCCGTCCTATCATGAAACGACGGCCGAGAGAATGAAAGACATTATCGACTTCATCGCAACCAAGCATGAAGGAGTTAAGTCACCGGTTTTGCGAGCAGGAGATTTCGCTGTTTGGTACAATCCCAATCAAACGATAATCCAAAGCGGATCGTTGGTTGACACCAATATCTACAATCTGGCGACTCAGGTTGCAGAGGACGCGGCGACTGAATTAATATTGTAAGTGAGCGGCACCAAGCTGGCTGCTCTAAGCGGTGGGGCCGCTATGCAAGGTGGCGGAGCTGCTCTGCATGGTGGCGCCGAAGCCGGGTCAGTCGGACTGGCAGCGATCATGTGGTGGTTTAGGAACCGCCGGGCCGCAAATAGATTAGTGGATGTTGATATCTCGAAAGTCCGAATCGCGCAAACTCTCGAATCAAATGCGGAGATGAAAGAGCTTGCGCGGCTAAACAAGATCTTGGACAAGGAAGGGTTTCGTTACGATTTGCCCTTTGATGACCAGATTCACCTATTTCGGCACGATGGGGTTGACTATCTTGTGAACGGTCATCACCGCAAGGTACTTGCGGAATTGCGAGGTGAAACAAATTTGAAAGGCATATACCTTTCGGTTGAAGAACTTGCTGAGTACGGTGTGACACCATCAGAGCTTGTCAAGTTGTCCGAAGAGGCCGTGCGAAAAGGAAACAGGATTCGCCGACATGGATTCTAAAGAATTAAAACTACGACTCTTCGAGTACGAATCGCTGATTCGGAAAGTGATTGCAACGTTCGTTCATAGCTTTGGCCAAGCCAATCCTGGACCGTTGTGGCGGCAAGGTAAGATTGAAAGGGTTGGAACTGCGGGTCCCAATGGCGAGGTAGAGTATTCACTTCACGGACGAGGTTGCTCTGCTGAACTCGACAATAAGCATATTTCGTTTGACTACGACCAAGACTCAAACTTTGTCTACACCCCTTTCAAGTTTATGATGCTGTTACCAGAAAATTATATCAAGCATGATGAGCTTGAACAGTTATTCATCGAGCTTCGAGACGAAGGAGAGTTAGAGTACATTGAAGGACGCGGTGTTCGCTTGAAAAATTGACGCCCCAAACAGTAGACTAAGGGCTGGTCAGCGAGTTAATCTTCTGGCTAGGAAGAACATTAAGATCGATATGGAAGAGGTCGCATCCGACCACATGAGAGGCGGCAAACGCCTCGCTCCCGGAAACAAGAAGGCTCCTGCCCGGAGGGTATGACGGAAAAGGAAGTCGAGAAAGCAATTCGTGACGCTTACCGAAATGGCGAAAGCGTGTCTTTGTCCTTTGGAGATAACCACACTCCTCGAACCTGTCCACTCAATTTTGACTACCAGCTAGTTGGGCTTAACTCCGCAATAACTAGATTTGCAACATCCGTTTTGGCAAAGCTGCCAAAATCGGCAAATAGAATCTGACGATGTTCGAATTTTGAGACGGATGCTCGGTATGTACTGATAAAGTGAAGCACCAATTAGTGAGTCGCTGCATGCATCACTCTGCTAGCATTTCACGCGTTCAATATCGAGCGAAATTTATGCGATGAAGTTCATCGGTTGGTAGCAATCTCGACCGAGCCGCGCGACAATAGGCTACTTTAGAATCCGTGTCAGCGTG
>JBILTA010000780.1:0-2639 GCA_044371785.1 Pirellulaceae bacterium
TTTCGGCTGCAATGTCAGACTTTTTGATATTCAACATAACGCTTCTTGCCAAGGTATTGGCGAGTATGTTCCCCTCGATTATTTGCTTCGAAACAGCGACATCATATCGCTTCATTGCCCCCTTACCCCTGACACATTGCACCTAATCAACCAGCAATCGATTTCTAGCATGCGGAAAGGAGTGATGTTGATCAACACCAGTCGCGGTGGTCTCGTTGATACCCCAGCAGTCATCGATGGACTAAAGAGCGGCCATATTGGCTCGGTCGGCTTAGATGTCTACGAGGAAGAAGGGGACCTCTTCTTCGAGGATTTGTCAAATCGCGTGATTACCGACGATGTTTTTTCCCGACTCCTCACTTTTCCCAACGTACTTATCACCGCCCATCAAGCCTTTTTTACTTCCGATGCGCTCAAAGCGATCGCTAAAACCACAATCGATAATCTAACTCGCTTCGAAAAACGAGAACCTCTTTTGCACTGCATTACCTGACAAACGGACGGTCCATCCAGTGGCTCGCCTACCGCACTTCGGTTAAATGGGAGTATGGGACTCAAGTCGATTTCGAGCTTCTTGCGCCCAAGGGCTATTGGGCGTTAGACGTAGGAATTGCCGCCAGTGTTCCGACGCCTCTTCATGCAATCCAAGATCATCCAATACCTGTGCTAGATGATGATGCACGTCAGAATAGTCTGAATGCAAAGCCAGAGCACCTTTGAACACAGCCACTGCCAGATCGTTGTGCCCCAACTCTGCCAACACACAGCCCAAATTCGCTCGGGCTTCTACAAAATGGCTGTCCAGCTCCACTGCCATAAAATAACGTTCAGAGGCCGCAGAAACCTCTCCTAATCGATAAAGGAGCTCGGCAAGCTGAAAGCACAGCTCGGCTGTAGGACCATCATGCGCCAAAACCAATCGATAACAGGCGATGGCATTTTCCAGTTCACCATGCTCTTCGAGCCGTGCCGCTTCTTCCAATAACAAAGATCGGTCAAAATGAAAGCCAATTGCCTCATTCTGCATTCCCGCAGGACTTGGGTACTTGAACGATATCAACCTCTCGCGCGACTCATTTTCGACTTCAACTAGTGGATTGGAATCGGGCGCGTAATCTAATGCCTCAAAATCAATTCGCAATTGTCCACGAGGCTCAACGAGCTTACCTTCACCACGCATCAGAACCTGTTTACCTTCAACCAACAATGAAAGCTGTGTCAAAGGACGTTCTGCATCAGGATAAAGCTTGGCTAACTCCACAAGCTGCTGTTCAATTTGCTGAGGACTTGTGCCCTGTGCCAACAGCTCCGCCAGGCGACGTGCGTTGATGACTTCTTGAAAGTCGAAATAGGGCAGACGATGTATTTCCTTAACCGGGACGATCAGTCCCAGCTTTCTCCAACGTCGAATCTCGCGTACTGAAACCGACAAAAGATCGGCAAGCATCGCAGGTGTATAGAGTTGCCGGATATTTTGTTCGTGTTCCACCAAACCAAGTCGATGCCAAAGCTCTGTCTCGGAAATCAACTCACAGAGAGAGTTTTGCACGCGTTGACGAATATTATCGGGCAGAGCAGTTTGATCCACCACGGAAGGGAGAAGGTCGGCCCCAATAACAACCAAGTCGACCTCTTCTGTGGCGCGTTCCAAAGCAATGCCTCCATGCTCACGCACTATCTGCATTGCTTCCTTGCGTGTGGTGCCGCCAAGCTTTCCGATGAACGCGATTTTTAGACCTTGGAGTGGAGAGTCTTTCTCCATACGCTCAATCCTTCAGACCAAAACGAGTTTGTTTTAGGGACGTTGGCCCACTTCATCTTTACGAAGCGGCCGGATGATAGCCAACAGCATATCACTTTGGGGATCAATCGCGAACCGTATCGAAGGAAGATCCTGAGCCGACAAGGTCGAAAAACGGCTCAATCTGCGTTTTAGACTCTCAATATCACGCTGATCGGATAGTTCAAAATGCACCATCATTTCCATATGATTCAAGCGTGGCAGCGTGGTGAGGACCGTATGGTTCGAAGACAACCATGCCACTTCCAGTCCATACTTGAAGGCAACGGCTTCTGCTAAACCACTCAAGCTTCGACCTCGCGGAAGAAACGTATCCTCTGTGAAAGGCGACAAACCATGTTCCCACGCCCCCGACCAATCGACCGAAACCGTTGCTCCAGCTTCACGAGCCGCCTGACTTAGGGTCTGAATCACGGGCACATTCTTCACTGCTGGTTGTGTTAGTACAACTTTGGTAGCCGACTCGTTGCTGGGGTTCGGCCAAACACGATTGAATAACGTCTGTTTATAAGACGAAGCGATCGGAATTCCTCGCATAATTCTTAAGTGCTCAAGCGTCTCCAGCACCGCAAACTTTTGAAAAGCCTTTGCGTTGGGAGCCCATTGAATTTCATCATTGGTAAACTTGTAGGCATCCCCCAGACCCGGATTAAGTTCGCCAACAATGCGTTCGATCTCCGATGCTGGAGATTTATCCGTCACCAAATCCGTCACCTTCCATGCCTTGGGCAATAACTCGTTGACCTTAACTTCTTGGGGAGCCACGCGAACGAGCGATTTGTCTAAGGAAACAAACTCCAAACCTAACGGCCCAATTAGTCCAGTCAACAAATCCTGA
>JBILTA010000196.1:0-8580 GCA_044371785.1 Pirellulaceae bacterium
CAGCAACTTCGCCGTTGGTGGCCCCTTGGAATTTGAGCAACACGATTTTCTTCATCGTTTCGTCCGGTATCGCATCGAACAGTGCGGCACAACTTTCAGAGACTTCAGCCAGCACGTCGGGGGACTGCTGGTTGCCACCTACCGCATCGATCCCAGCTTCCCCAAAACCGGACTCTCCGCGCACGTCCCCTCCCCCTCGTTTCTGTCGATTTTGATATCGCCGTTGGGCGGAGATTTTTCGGGAAGTGATAACAGCCAGCAAGCCCCATAGGGCATCGCGATTCTCGGCTTCGATGCGGCCATCTGCCAGGCCACGGCAGAGACTATGAAAAGCACTGTTCGCCGCGTCGCTTTCGTCATAGTTTCGACGAGTCTTCGCGTCGAGTTTATGTAGGGCAAACTCATGCAGCCGCGCGGAAATGTGCTGCCACAGTTCTTCGGCTGCCTGATTATGCCCCTTGGCAAGCTGGTCAATCCAGCCCGTGACGGATTCGTCGTCCATGTAGAAAGCCTGATGAGTGTCGCTGGAAACCCCTAATCTTAATTGTATACCGATGGGAATGGAATTGCCAATTGATCACGTTTTGCTCGCTCGGCGTGGGGCCTTCCCTGCGGCACAAGCCTACACTCGCTTGTCATGGCTCATATCTTACGGATCATGAAATCGAAATGAAAAACGCGCTCTAGAACTGGCGTTTTTTGTCGCGCGTGGAATAACCTCAAGGGTCGATAATGCACCCAAAAGCAGTCGCGTCCAATTTTGGAGAGATTTCGCACTGGGCAGATTTTTAGCCCCCGAAAAAGCGAGAGAACCCATAAAAAGACTGAGTAAAAACGCCAACAGGCCGACGTTTGAATGCGCCGGCCTGTAGGTATAGCAAGAGCGTCATACAGAGTCTTATTTCCGTTATTCCGTTGAGCAAACCGAACCTCTTTCAAATCGCTCCCGAGATCTCGACCTTTTAAACCGAATTTCATAAGTTGTTGCCTTAAAGCGTCTTGCAACGTGGCCAGTTAATGCGATCCAATCGAAATCAAATAACTCACTTTTGATGGCGAGGGCTCGCGGTCTGAGTCCATTTTAGACACAAGAATCGGCTCGGTATCGGATGGCTATAATGCTTGAACCATGTTCGTCGATTTTATGCAAAATGAACTTATGATCCATCGGTTGCATGTGATTATGTCGCAATTGGAAGTGTTCGATCTGCACATCAAAATCGTTTCGCCGCCTAGGCTTCGAGTAGCGGCAACTCTTCATCGAGTTGATCTTCCCATACTGACGACCGAAGAGACCGAGTGCCTTATGAAGCCTTTGATTCCGTAGAGGCTACTGGCGCAACTGGATGTTGAAGGCGGAGTTGACTTTTCTTACACCTACGATCACGGGAGATATCGCTGTCGTGTTTCATGTTGGAGTTCGAGATGCTGCATTTACCACCCACTTATGAACAGGTCACAGATCACGTCCAAGACTGATTGGTCATCATCTGTGGCGTAACCGGAAGCGGTAAGAGGCTGCATTAGGAGGCGAAAAACATTGAGAGATAGCTCTGGCGGTCGAAGGGATCAGCGAGTAACCATTGGCGATAATTTCAATCGATCACGTTGCCAACCTGTGGCGAGGATGTTATCCAAGTGGCAGCCTACGCATGACACTAGCAAGGGATAATCAGTAAGTGCCAGTTTGGCCACCTAGCTTGCCCCCATCCCCGTGTGACAAAACGAACTTCTGCTGACGGTAAATTCTGCTCGCTCCGGTATGGGGTGACCAGAGCGAGTTACTGTACACGATTTTCACATCGCTGGGATTGCGAAGTCGATGCAGACTGATAGCTCGATGTCAATTGCCCGGCATACATAGTGTCTCTCTCTGCGGGTTGAAATAATTGTTTCTGAGGCGTTCGGTGACCTGCCCTGCACGCCTTGAGGCTACAGATCGCTCAGCAGGGTGATTGCGCCATGTTAGGTGACATGCAAAACTCAGGCATTGCGTTTTGGGCCTTGGTTGAGACGGCTGATTTCCCTATGCTAGGCCTTGAGTCAATCGCATGTCAAAGTCGTCGAAGGCTTCCATTAGCATCCAAGCTCACTTCGAAGATCTTAATGATCCTCGCAAGAGAAATGTTGTCTAAACTTGAGGTTCGATGTCATCGCTTTGCCAGCGATCGACCCCAGCGAACGGAGGTTAAAGATGATGGCAATATCTTAACGATACATGCATACTTTCAACGACTGTTCCAGAGTAATGTCTCAGTTCTAGAAGTCATATCGGCGTACAAAGAGTCACGACATCCGAATCCCTCACTGAGTTTGTTCGGCAAGACCGCGATATGCTGGGGATGAAACGCGAGTTTTGACGCGTGAGGAAATGCTGGACACTGAGAAAAAGTTTATGAAGAGAAATGTCCCCGCTACCGTTCAACCAAAGCCCAAGAAAAATGCAACGAGCGTCGCAGCGAAGGCAGCGACGCTCGGGTGGTTCGGGGCTAGGTTGCTCTTGTAGCTTCTTCTACGATTCAAGCCACTTGCCTTCGGATAGGCTACCGGGTGCAGGACCAATCTTTGTTACTTCTGTTTCTCGATTTCCCAAAGTTGATGTTTTTCACCCTGATTTCTCTGTAGTACCAAACCATCTTTCGTTTCGTTTAGGCTTATTGCCAACGCTTGATCTGACTTCAGCATGATCGACCAGCCGGCAGTGTTCTTGTGGAGAACCCACTCTGCTGGTTTGCCTACCCCCCAATCGACAACATCTCCTTTAACCCCCAGCCACTCCTTACTGTTTTTGGATTTTTGGATAGTCATCACATAATCACCATTCTCTTCCACGCTCTTCGCTACCAGCATGTGAACCTCCGTATCGGCGCCTAATAATTTGCTAGAGATCGTACGAGGGTTCACGCCGGGTTTAAAGTCGCCGCCTCCACCTTCGTCACCCTTTGCGATGCCTGTAAAGATTGCGAATGCGACGAGTCCCAAAGCGAGTATTCTACTCATGTTGTTCTCCAGCGGTTCAGATTAGTTGATTTGATGGCCGATGTGCCTTGTTGCAGGCAGCATGAACCCATCAGCCTGCATAACCCTGATGTTCAACCGAGTCGAAAGACCGACATTCGTTCGAAAGATTTTTTGCGATTTTCCAGCCTGCGCTTTTTCGTGCCTAGATTGCCGCCCCAAATTGGTCCTACGCGAGGTAGGTTTTCGGCCAGCCTGGCGTTCTCTAGCCATAATTCCATTTCCCATGGCAATTTCCATCCATAAGCTTCTCTCTACGCTATCGTTACGGGTTAAGTTACGTCATATTGCATTGGCGACTCAAGGATGATCGCGTAATGGATAGCCAATCTGTAACGAGTTTTATTAACCAACTTTCAAATGGGGATCCGTACGCAGCAGAGGAAATGTGGCGACACATGACCATGCGGCTTCGTGAATTCGCTCTTCAAAAACTCGATCCGCAATCACGGCGACGTGGCTCTCGAATGGAGTTGCACTGCGCGATAGATTGAACGAAAGCTCGAACAAAAGTTCGAGCGAGGCCGCCGTATCTGGCTTGAAGCAGGGCTACATGACGGGGAGAAGTGACAGCGACACAAAGTAGTACAGAAACTCTTTCCGGCTCCAATCCAATGAATGACCCTTCCATAAGAAATCTGGCTTACCTTTCACTGACGAATCAGCAGCTCACTGAGATCGACGAGCTTTGTGATCGTTTCGATCAGGCGTTAGTGAAAGGAACCAGTCCTCGCATCGAGGATTATCTGGCGGACGTAGCTGAGTCGGCTCGAGACGGGCTGCTGGCGGAACTGCTGGCCATCGAAGTCGAATACCGCACTAAGCAGGACGGTGCACCGGACAAGGCCGAATATCTGCAGCGATTCCCGCAACAGGATAGCGTCATCGCCGGTGTGTTTGGTAACGTGCCAATAACTCACGTCACTGAAACTCAGTCCGCGGGCAACGCCGCGACATCGAGACCGAGCGACGATTCGTCTGAGCTGGATAACTTTCGTCTGATTAAGGAGCTTGGGCAAGGAGGAATGGGAGTCGTCTGGCTGGCCGAACAGGACAGGCCCGTCAAACGTCGTGTCGCTCTCAAGCTGATCAAAGCGGAATTGAATTCGAAGGATGTACTTGCTCGGTTTGACGCTGAAAAACAAGCCCTGGCGATGATGGACCATCCTAACATCGCCCGAGTTCTGAATGCGGGAACGACGAAAGACGGTCGCCCCTATTTCGTGATGGAGCTTGTCGATGGAATCTCGATCACGCAGTACTGCGATGCCAATAGGCTGAGTGTCGACGAACGGCTTAAGCTGTTTGTAACGGTTTGCAAAGCCGTTCAGCACGCACACCAGAAGGGAATTATTCATCGCGACTTGAAGCCGTCGAACGTTCTTGTCACCGTCATCGACGGCGAACCTGTTCCCAAAGTAATCGACTTCGGTCTAGCAAAAGCCGTCGAACGGAATCTGCAATTGACCGATGCAACGATGCAAACAGAATTCGGCAAGGTTGTGGGAACGGTCCAATACATGTCACCAGAGCAGGCCGAACTGAGGGGAGCGGATTCGCTGGATATTGACACTCGGACGGATGTTTATTCGCTTGGAGTCATGCTGTACGAGCTGCTGACGGGCTCTACTCCAGTCGATAAGGAAATCCTCGGGCGGAACGCTCTGTTGAAGATTCTCGAACTCATCCGAGAAGAGGACCCGCCTCGGCCGAGCAGCCGCTTGAGTTCGTCATCCAACGAAGTGAATTCAGCAGTCAGCGACCTCCGACGACTGCATCCGTCGAGACTACAGCAACTTCTGCGAGGCGATCTCGACTGGATCGTGATGAAGGCCCTGGAGAAAGATCCAGCCCGCCGATATCAAACCGCGAATGATTTGGGCCAGGACCTGTCCAACTACCTGACTGGCGAAGCTGTGACGGCCCGGCCAACTTCGGCGTGGTATCAGATTCGGAAGTTTGCGAACCGTCATCGTGGCCTGGTCGCGGCCTTGCTCGCGATTGGTATCACGCTGCTTGCGGGTATCATCGGCACGACTTACGGATTGCTTCAAGCGAACCAGAAAACACAGCTCGCGGAACGCAAGTCACAAGAAGCGTTGAAAGAACGAGCCAACGCCGTCGACGCGGAAGTAAGAGCTACTGTCGATTCTCAACGTGCTCGCGATTCCGAAGCCGCAGCAAAGTTTCAGCTTGCGGTTGCTAGGTACGATACGAATCGAGCGGTGGAGGCTCGAACGCTATTGCATCAGATCCCACGGGAATACCGTGACAACTTCGAGTGGCACTATTGCAACCGGCGTTTCCAGGGGAGCGAGATGACATGTTACGGACACACGAGCGATGTGGCCGAGGTCGCTTTTACGCCTGATGGAAAGTGGGTAGTTTCTGCAGGCAAAGATGCGGTGATCCGATTATGGAATGCAACTACCGGAGAACAACTTAGGACACTTCAAGGGCATGAAGGACGCATCGACGGTCTCGCCATTAGCCCGGATGGTTCCTCCATTGCGTCGGCTGGGAGTGATGCGAAGGTCCGACTGTGGGATGCAAAGTCAGGTGACATCATTCATGCGATAAGTGGACATCTAGGGGCTATAAACGGGCTTGCCTTCAATTGCAGCGGAGATCGAATCGCGTCGGCATCTGTTGATAAAACCGTTAAAGTGTGGGACCCAAAGTCGGGCGAGGAGATGTTCACAGTTACCGGGCACACAGCGTCTGTGGAGGGTGTCACCTTCAGTCCGGATGGAAAGCAACTTGCTTCGACGAGTAGTGGTGACACAACGATTCGAATCTGGGACGCACGAACCGGGGAGCAAATCAAAGTCGTCCACCATCCTTATCCGGAAGTGAGACGCCTGGCGTTCAGTCCCGATGGTACTCGGTTGGTGGCCGTCACGTATAGCGTTTGCATGCTGTGGGATACGCAAACCTGGGAACATCTCGGCGAAGTGAGTCGACACAATCGAGTTGTTCGTTGCGTCGCCTACAGTCCGGACGGAACTCAGTTGGCGACTGCGGGTGATTCTGCGGAAATCAAGCTCTGGGACACTCGTACGGGCAACTTGATCAATACGCTCAATGGACACGCCAAAACGGTATGGGGAGTCGCCTTTAGTCCCGACGGTACGCGACTCGTCTCTGGCAGTAGGGACGGAACCGTGCGGATCTGGAATACGCATGGCGATAACGACCTCACATTGGGTGGGCACTCAGGATTTGTGCATTGCGTCGCCTTTAGTTCGGATGGCAATCTACTCGCTTCGGGATCAGAATCAGTCATCCTGCGGGACGCGCAGTCGGGCGACGCAAAGTTCAGGCTGAATGGACACACGGCTAAAGTCAACAAACTCTCCTTTAGCCCGATAGGGTCACGGCTTGCTTCGGTAGCGGATGACAATACGGTCCGCCTATGGAACACGGAAACGGGTGATGAAGTCGCCGTCTTGAAAGCACATACAAGTTCGGTTACCGGAGTTGCGTATAGTCCGGACGGTAACAGACTCGTGTCGTCAAGTCGGGACGGAACGATCAAACTCTGGGACGCGCATGCGTATGAGGAAACCGCGACGCTTATGGGCCATCAGGGTACGGTCTACGATGTTGCATTCAGCCCGGATGGTTCGTGCTTTGCATCCGCAGGCTATGACAACACGGTCAAGTTGTGGGACGTTGAGACCGGTAGTGAAATTCGAACGTTCGTTGGGCATACCGGGCTTGTGAGGACGGTTGCGTTTGACCGAGCGGGTAAGCGACTGGTGTCAGGCGGCTATGACACGAAGATCAGGGTATGGGATGTTGCCTCAGGCAAGCAAATTGCGACCGCTCATGCCAGCAGTGGCGCAGTATTTGGAGTCGCCTTCAGTCCTGATGGCAAACGGTTCTCAGCGAGTGGAACCGACCATTCCGTTCAACTAATCGAAACCATGAGCGGTAGGGAGATCATGACCTTTTTCCCTGGTAAAGATGGTGTTGAATCGGTCGCCTTCAGCCCTGAAGGTACACGGCTGGCCGCTGCCGTCGCCGGAGATGGTTCCATACGAATCTGGGACGCACCACATCATCACGAAACGGCGATCCTCAGCGCGCATTCCGATACGGTGACAAGCGTGACCTTCAGCCTCGATGGTTCACGAATTTACTCGGAGTCCGAAAATGAAAAACGGGTCTGGGATGTCGCGACGCGCGAGACGATTCCTGATGCAATGTGGGCGCCACCGGAAGTGCTCACCCATACTTGTCCCGACGGTCGATGGTTTGTCACCACCGAGTCCAACAACATCGTTCTGGTCGATCAGGAATACAAGAACACCGCCGACGAAAAAGCAAGGCGAAAAACGAAGGCGAGCTTTGATTCGTTTCTGCACCAAAAGCAGGCGACAGACGCCACCGCAGCGAAGAACTGGTATGCAGCGACATTCTATTATGCATTGCTGATAAAGAACGATCCTGATGACGCGTCATTTTTCGATGGCTTGCAATCAGCCTACAAAGAGCTTGTCGCGCAGTTTGCACAGGAAGGGCGTGACGTCGATTCTCATCTCCCGACCATCGTTAAAGAGTCTCTACAACTCCCCCGTGGCAGCAAGCGGTCGAACCCCACATCGAATCCCGCACGATCAAGATCAGAATGAAGGCGATGGGCGAAAGGCTGGTCATCGTTACGGGTATAGGAAAGGAATAACGACTCCATAGTTGCCTCAGAACATTAGGCCATAAAATTCAGAGTTTCATTATACGCTTTTGCCTCGCTCTGAAACTCCATCAGCACCCCCAGGGCGGGATTTCGATGCCCAGGGGAACTTCTTTCACTGGGCCTGTGGCATCGCGTTCAACGAAGTCCGAACTTTCTTACCGTACAGCAACGGAGTCGACTTCATCGCGATGTCGAAGTGGTGGAGCGGATGGCACGCGAAGCTGCAGAAGAAGAGTCGCTCTCAGAATCGAGATTGGATGCTTTACGCATTTGTTTGAGGGAATTCTCTGAGCGACAACAGTTGATCCTCCAGCAGTGCTACGCCGGTACAGAGACGATTACCGAGGTCGCACAACAACTGGGACGCAATCCCTAACCTCTAACCAATGATGCGTGTCAGATCAAATCTGATTCTTTACACATAATGCCCGACTACGGTAGATTATTTTCACGACATCGATGGCGTCTTCAAACACGTCTCCTGCGTTAAGGAAATAGTTTTTCGTACTCAGGCAATCGACGTAGTGGTTCCAGGGCTTTCTCGGTCCGCAACGCTTCCCAGTCCATGAATCCACGTTGTACCGCTTTTTGTAAGGCCGTCATGGCCTTCGAACGCCATTGATCTGTCGACGGACTTGAGTCAGCATTAGAAAATAAGGCGGGATCGGATTCTCGCTTCTGAATGGCGATGCATATATCGTAGGCTGCGTTAAACAATTGGTCCCCAGAAGCTGAATCCACATCGATCAAAGCAGTGGCGGCTTCGACCGAAGAGGCAAACTTGCTTCTCTGACCGAACTCATACGATCGAATGGCTAACAAGGCGAGTCGCTTTTCTTCCTGCAATGCCTGCAATCCACCCC
>JBILTA010000198.1:0-8577 GCA_044371785.1 Pirellulaceae bacterium
GCATAAGCTGCTGACAGGAATCACTTCGATATCTTCGACGATGGCAGCTTCGGGGGCATTTTGAGTGGGTACCAGGATTCCCTTAAGTCCTTCTCGTTTGGCGGCGGCGATGGCCATGGATAGGGCCCCTTTGACGGGCCGCGTTTCGCCTTCCAGAGAGAGTTCTCCGACGACCGCATATTCGTCGAGTACTTCGGAGCTGAACTGTCCGCTGCAGGCGAGCATGCAGAGTGAGATCGGTAGATCGAACGAGGCAGCTTGTTTGGGTAGTTCAGCCGGTGCGAGGTTAATGACAATTTTGCTTTGCGGGCGGATGAAGCCGCTGTTAACCATAGCCCTTTCGACTCGGTGGAGGCTTTCGCGCACGGCCGCTTCGGGTAACCCAACGAGCAGCGTTTTGGGCAAGGCGGCAGGCGAGATATCGACTTCGACCACCACGGGCATCGCTTCGATACCCAAAAGCGAAAAGGTTTGTATTTTGGCTAACATCTGCTACTCCATTCTTTTATTGCTAGACACTTTGTGTAAAAGTGAACAAATGAATAATGAATGCAAGTGTAGTTGTCAAGTGTTTTCTTGGAAAAATCGCCGTCGTTAAATCCGTAGCCTTAGCGCCAGTGCAGGCTGGGGGCCCCTGCTCAAAGAGTAGTGAGTAGAGAGTCTAGAGGGGAAGGTAGAGCGGAGGGAGCGTTAGTAAAGCGAGGTTTCACCGACGTCAGCACCCTTAATTTTGGCGCGTCCATTGGCTATGTGGCAATGGTTGGGGACAAAGCAATCATCATGTTTAGAAGAGCCAATCCCACAGAGATCGGAGACTGGTTTTCCAATTGAAATAACAGTTCTTATCCATCCACTCACGGCAAGGTACAAGCTGGCTTCTGGGGGTTCTATGAGACGCTGCATGGTCAAGTCGTTGAAGTCTTGCATCGAAACAGCCCAAACGCATTCGGATCACAGGCCATAGTCTCGGTGGCGCGTTTGCCGTCGCATGCCGTTACAGTCTAGCGACGGAGAAAAGCAAAGAGATTGCCGGTTTTATGACTTTGGGGCAACTGGAGTCGGCTCAAGAGAGTTCTGTAATCATATGGACTCAACACTCGCCGGACGCATGGTTTGCTTCTTTCGTGATCTTCGTGTCTTTAGCGGTTCATTAAGCGGTCGTATGTCGTATGGTTTGGTTAAAACTGGGTGGAGTCAGCACGATTGTTCCGGACCTGTAATGCCCTCCTTTGTAAAACCTCTTTACTCGCGCTACGTAGCTGACCATGCATTGCGTAGGAAGGGACTGAAGTCTACTTCCTACGCAGCCCAACCAGATCGAAGCATGCTATCGAGAGAAGATTGGGATCGGCTCAGCGACCATTATCCTGTGATCGCTCAATTTCAATAAAGATACGATTCTAGCCGACCATAAATCCAAAGATATGTCAGCTCTTGCCGTATTGAGAAGTGTCCCTTTTTGAGTCACTTGCCGTCTTATTGTTCCTGGGCATAGCAACTCAGAAGCATCGACGTCGCTTCATGGACCACTTGATTGCGCAATTTCGTATTGGGTGGTTCCGCATCTCGTAGCAACTGCGGCCAGATGCAAAATGTCTCCAGCATGGCAAGAACTTGTCTCGCCACAATCGCCGTGTTGAAGGACTTAAGTCTATTCGCTTGTTGCGCTTGATTCATCCACTGCAAAAGAGTCTCTTCAAAAATCTTGGCATTACCGAAAAGCTCTTGTGCCAACGTCGGGTCGGACAGAAGTTTCGAGACGACCACCCTCGCTAATCGACGCGACTCTGGCCGCGAGTGAAAATCGATCACACTTCGCAGGAACGTAGTAAGTTGCTCATCGAGAGGGCGTTCTTCGGCATAGCTGATCGGCGCGGCTGCGTGCGCATTTGATTTGAGCTGGTCCACAATGGCGACAAAAAGCTTCTCTTTGCTTTCGAAATGATTGTAGACCGTTCGCTTCGAAACCTCAGCCACTTCGGCGATATGGTCCATGCTGGCGTTATCAAAGCCATGGTCGTGAAAAACCTGCACCGCCGCTGTCAAGATAGCAGCTCGTTTGCGGTCGGTTAATCGCGATTGCGTTGGCATCAAACCAGGTTCCTGCGCTAGAAAGAAGAATCTCACGATTAGTATATCGACTCTACGTTGCAATCAAGGGCAATCGAACCCCTCGTCGACGGCAAAGGCTAGGAAAACTACACCGTGCAGTGTACATTATAGAGGGATGGGTTAGTGAGTTCGAGGCGGAGAGGCAAGATCTTCGCATTTTTGAGGGGCGATTTATGTTGAGGCGTGGGCTGGCGTTTTTCGGCTTGTGCATGGGATTGATGGCGATTGGCTGCACTAAGTCTCAAGGGCCTGGTGGCCCAGGAGCCAGACCGGACCCTCCGCCAGTGGGCGTGGATGCGGTCGCCGTCGTCAGCATTCCGCTCAAAGAAGTCCGCGAGTTTACGGGCCGGATCGCTGCTGCAGAGCAAGTGGAAGTGAGAGCCCGGGTTAGCGGTATGCTGCTTACCAGTCCTGGATACTCCCGAGTCCGTTCTGTGGAGATTGCGGGAGCTGAGAACAAGGCGTTTCAGGTTATTGTTCGAGAGGGTGATTTGGTTGAAGTCGATACGCCACTCTTTGAAATCGATCCTGCGCCTTATGAAACCATCTTACAGCAGGCACGCGGAAACCTAGCCGCCAAGCAAGCACAATTGTCTAGGCTCGAGGCAGATGTTCTGCGGGCATCACAATTGCGAAAAACCAATGCGATCAGTGAGGCAGAATATGATGTAGCGGTCTCTAATCGTGATGAAAACGTTGCCCAAACTGCGACGCTGAAAGCTCAAGTTCATCAAGCTGAGTTAAATCTCAAGTTCACTAAGGTTGTAGCACCGATTCGGGGTGTGTTAGGGCGAACGTTGTTAACCCCTGGAAACTTAGTTAGTGCGGACAGCACTTTGCTATCGACGATTGTCTCCAATGATCCGATCCATGTTTATTTTGAAGTCGATGAAAATTCTTTGCTCGAATATCGCCAAAAAGTTCGAACGGGTGAGCTTGACGATCCGAGCCAAGTAGAGACGCAGATCTTAATGGGATTGGGAAATGAAGAAGGCTTTCCTCATGCAGGTAAGATTGATTTTATTGAACCCACCAATGATTCAAGGACGGGAACGACCGTTCTACGAGGTAGCTTTACGAACAAGGCTGGGATATTGAAGCCCGGTTTATTTGCCCGCGTGCAAGTGGCATTTACCAAAGAGAGGCTTACTTTGGTTGTGCCTACTGTGGCTTTGGCGATGGATCAGCAGGGGCGTTACGTGTATGTCGTCAACAGCGAAATGAAAGTGGAGCGTCGATCGGTAAAGATCGGTTCCATTCAGGGAGAATTGACGACCATTGTCGAGGGTTTGAGCAGAGACGAGCAAGTCATTACGTCGGGTCTTCAGCGAGTTCGGCCCGGAAGCAAAGTCTTTATCGATAACAAAAAGGCTACAGACAAAACCACCGCACCGGCAGCTGACACCAAAAAAGATGCGGGGGCGCGGTCGTGATTTCCAATTATTTTATCGAACGTCCTGTAGCTGCAAATGTGATCGCCATTTTGACGATCCTTTTCGGAGCTGTGGCTGCTTTGACACTTCCGGTGGAGCGTTACCCCAATATTACGCCACCTACGATTCAAGTTACGGCCGTCTACCCAGGTGCCAATGCACGCGTGGTTTCAGAAACCGTGGCAGCCGTTTTGGAGCAGCAGATTAACGGCGTTGAGCAAATGCTCTACATGTCGTCAACATCATCTTCCAACGGTGCGTATTCTTTGACGATCACGTTTAAAGTGGGGGCCGATTTAGATCAAGCTCAAGTGTTAGTGCAGAATCGTGTAGCATTAGCAGAACCACTTTTACCGTCCGAAGTCCGCCAGCAAGGTTTATCGGTTAAGAAACAATCGACCAACATCCTGTTAGTTGCCTCGCTAACCTCGCCCGATAAAACATTCGATAGTTTGTTTTTATCGAACTATGGAAACTTGCGACTGCGTGACGAGTTAAGCCGAGTCGAAGGTGTTGGTGAAGTAACGGTATCCGGCAGTGGTCCGTACAGCATGCGAGTGTGGGTGAATCCTACGAAGCTCGAAGCTCGGGGGCTCACTTTTCAAGATCTGCTGCTGCAATTGCGACAGCAGAATATTCAAGTCGCTGCGGGGCAGATTGGGCAGCCCCCTATCACCGACGAGCAAGACTTGCAAATGAGCGTTACGGCGATGGGACGATTGACGGAGCCTGAGCAATTCGAGTCGGTTATCATCAAGAACTCAGGTAATGGTGAACTCACCTATCTGCGCGATGTAGCTCGCGTTGAATTGGGAGCTCAAGCGTATGATAGTTTCGCACAGCGTGGTGGTATTGATTCGGCAAGCGTGTTGATCTATCAGCTTCCGGGAGCCAATGCGTTGACGGTTGCTGCCAATGTTCGCAAAGCACTTGAGAAGCTGGAAGAGAGTTTTCCTAAGGGGATGGAATATGATATTCCTTTCGATACGACCTCTTACGTTTCTTCTGCCATCAATGAAGTCTATAAAACGCTCTTTGAGGCGGGCGTATTGGTTTTGATCGTGATACTGGTGTTTATTCAAGACTGGCGAGCAGTGTTGATTCCCGCAACAACGGTACCGGTGACGATTATCGGAGCGTTTGCGATTATGCCGTTCTTAGGATTTTCGATCAATTTACTCACGCTATTTGGCATGGTTCTAGCCATTGGAATTGTGGTCGACGATGCCATTGTGATCGTAGAGAATGCTGCGCACCATATTGAAAAAGGGGAGTCGCCCAAGCAGGCAACCAAGCTGGCGATGAGAGAGGTGACAGGGCCAGTGATTGGGATCACGGCCGTCTTGATGGCCGTGTTTGTACCGACCGTGTTTTTAGGTGGAATTACGGGCGAGTTGTATCGTCAATTCGCACTCACGATTGCTGCGACCGCCTTTATCAGCGCCATCAACGCGTTGACATTAAAGCCTGCACAGTGTGCAAGTTGGTTAAAACCACAGAAGGCCAAACGATTCTTCTTGTCTCGATGGTTTAATACTGCCTTCCGCTGGGTCGAGGGAATTTATGCTGGGATCGTTCGTTGGTTGGTGCGGTTGTGGTATCTGATGGTGGTAGCTTTTATTGTAACGATCGCTGGTACCGTTTATTGGTATACCAAGCTTCCTACGGGCTTTTTGCCTGCTGAAGATCAAGGCTATCTGATCACTGCTGTTCAATTACCCGATGGGGCAACTCAAAAGAGAACGCAGGAAGTCATCGAGCAGATGAATACAATTCTGGCCGATGTTCCCGGCGTCGAGACTTGGTTTACCCTCGGTGGGACGTCATTACTTGAGGGAAGTCAATCCTCCAATGCGGCAACCGTGTTTGTGCGTATGACACCGTTTGAAGAACGGCATGATGAATCGTTGCAGCAGCAGAAAATCGTCGAAGATTTATCGATGCGTTTTGCGACCATCAAAGATGCGTTCATCTTGGTGATTACACCACCTGCGATTCAAGGCTTGGGCGTAAGTGGTGGTTTCGAAATGCAAGTGGAAGATCGTGGTGGAGTTGGTTTGAGTGAGTTGCAGGCTGCGATAGAAAAAGTACTAGCGCGAGCAGCAACGGAGAAAGATCTATTGCGAGTGAGTTCATCGTTTAGAGCGGGGGTGCCACAGTTGTTTGCGGACATCGATCGCGATCGAGCGATGAAAATGCAAGTGCCAGTTGGCGATGTTTTCACAACCATGCAAGCTGCTCTCGGCTCGGCCTATGTTAATGACTTCAATAAGTTTGGACGAACCTACCGAGTGACCGTTCAGGCTGAACCTGAGTTTCGCAATGAAGTGGACGATATTCGCAAGTTGAAGGTCCGCAATGCACGTGGTGAGATGGTTTCGTTGGGGAGTGTGATGACGATTCGCGATTCGTTTGGTCCACAGATTATACGGCGATTCAATCTTTATCCATCTGCGACAATTACGGGTTCGGCTGCATTGGGTAAAAGCTCCGGTGAAGCTCTGCAGATTATGGAACGCCTGGCTGCGGATGAATTTCCCGATACGATTGGTTTCGATTGGAGCGGTGTATCGCTGCAAGAAAAGAATTCCAAGGGAGAAGAAGTTTACATTTTTGCGTTGGCGGTTTTGTTGGTGTATCTGATACTAGCTTTTCTGTATGAAAGCTGGATCTTGCCTATCGCGGTTATTTTGGTGGTACCGTTGGGTTTGTTGGGGACAGTTGCGGCTGTCGCTTGGGTGGGGATGGATAACAACGTTTATGTGCAGATTGGCGTGGTTTTGATTATTGCTTTGGCCAGCAAGAATGCGATTTTGATTGTTGAGTTTGCACGCGAGTTGCATCATCAGGGGCAATCGATATTGGATGCCAGTGTCAATGCGGCTCGAGCTCGCTTTAGACCGATTCTTATGACTTCGATCGCATTTATTTTGGGGGTCTTTCCGTTGGTGTTCGCTGAAGGGGCTGCGGCCGCGAGTCGCCGGGCTCTGGGAACAGCTGTGTGTGGTGGGATGATCACGGCTACCGTTTTGGCCGTTCTGTTTACGCCCGTGTTCTACGCAATCTGCCAATGGATAGCCGATGGAGGTTTCCGGGCCTCTCGTAAAACGGAGCTCTAGCCGCCTTGATATCTGGTACATCATGGGTGGTATAGTTGTTTGCGGCGCATCGTTCGTGTTAAAACAAGCACTAGGGGGTAGCCCGGTTGTTCGGTGTAAAGCACTTGACCAATCGCGTTTTCACTCGCAGTGGTTGAGTATTTTGGGCTGCGTAAGGAAACAATGTTAGGCTTGGAGCGAGGAGACAAGGATGGCCAATACCAAACTATTCGTTTTGGATACGAACGTTATTCTGCACGATTCTCAATGCCTCTACTCTTTTCAAGAACATGACATCGCAATTCCCATTACGGTGATCGAAGAGCTCGATCAATTCAAAAAGGGGACCAGCGATATCAACTTTCAGGCCCGACAGTTTTTAAGAAGCTTGGATGAATTAACGGGCGATCTGTTGTCCGACGAAGGCGCCGTATTGGGTGAGGGACGGGGACGGATTCGAGTTGCATTAGCACAGCAATTTGATCCAAAGGTCGAGCAAGCATTTATTCAAGACATACCCGACCATCGTATTCTTAACACCGCCTTGATGTTGAGCAAACAGGAGCCAGAACGGGCGGTGATTTTGGTTTCGAAAGATACCAATGTTCGAATCAAGGCGAAAGCGCTTGGGATCGTGGCTCAAGATTTTACGACGGATAAAGTCAAGAACTTCGATACGTTATATACCGGGAAAAGACACCTTAAAGTCGATGACGCTAGTCTCGATTGTTTCTTCAATGCAGACGGAAATCCGGCTGCTGAGGATGTTCCCTTTATCGAGTCTCCCGTAGCGAATGAGAATTTTATTCTACGCTCCAGTACGCGATCGATCTTGGCATCCTACAAGGTGGGTTCGAATCGCTTTCAAAAAGTGGAGAAGCTTAAGTGTTATGGCATCTCGCCCCGCAATGCAGAGCAGTCGTTCGCGCTTAATGCGTTGGTCGATGACTCGATCAAATTGGTCACGTTGGCGGGCCGAGCGGGCACTGGAAAGACATTGTTGGCTTTGGCATCGGCGTTGCAGCAACGGCGAAATTATCGCCAGATTTTACTGGCTCGTCCGATCGTGCCATTGAGTAACAAAGATATCGGCTTCTTGCCTGGCGATGTACACGCGAAACTCGATCCCTACATGCAGCCTCTCTATGACAACCTCACTGTGATTAAAGGTCAGTTTGATGAAAACGACGCAGAGCGGAAGAAGTTACAACAGATGCAAGAGACCGATAAGCTCTTGATAACGCCATTGGCTTACATTCGTGGCCGAAGTTTACAGAAGATTTTCTTTATCGTCGACGAAGCCCAGAATCTCACGCCGCATGAAGTCAAAACGATCATTACCCGCGCAGGTGAAGGGACCAAGATTGTTTTTACGGGTGATATTCGACAAATAGATCATCCCTATCTTGATAGTCTCTCTAATGGGTTGACCTACCTGATCAATCGTATGAAAGGTCAATCGATTTACGCTCACGTGACTTTGGAGAAGGGCGAACGTTCACCGTTGGCCGATTTGGCGGCTGAGTTGCTATAAAAAAAGCCGGCTCCGCGAGGAGTCGGCTCTTCTATTGGGAAGTGCTGAGTAAGCTCAGAAGCCAAGTCATTTCTTGGCGACAAACACTTGTTTGGCGGTAATCAAAAAAAGATCCACTTCTTTGTCAAAGGTGGCTGTTCCCTCAACGACAACAACCTCACCCGCTTTTACATTCAGCAAGTCCGCTGCGCTGTAAGGGTGGGGATTGCCTTGTTCGTCGACCAGCTTTACTAGGGCCATCGCCGCATTAGCTGCACGATGCTTGCAGAAGGGACAGTCATCAGCGTTGTGATTTGGATCTCCTTCATGGTCATCTTCAACGATATCGGTGATGGTGAAGATAGACTTGTTTTTCTCGAAAGGCTCAAAATCTCGCGCCTTGATGATACCGCGTACCACG
>JBILTA010000197.1:0-8577 GCA_044371785.1 Pirellulaceae bacterium
CAACCGCCACATGAAGCCGATCTATGTGAAAGAAGCCAAGGTACTCGGTATCCTCGTCGGTGTTGTCCGCCGCGTGAAGTAGCGAACAGGCTGGAGGGAACAGGCTGTAGGGGTGAGGCTTTAGGCTGTAGGCTGAACACTGAAAACTGAACACTGAACACTGAACACTGAACACTGAAAACTAAAGGGGGCTTCACGGCCCCCTTTTTTCGTTTTGTCACCGGAGTCTTTCACCTCAAGTCTCCAGCCTCACGCCTCCAGCCTGTTCGCTCCAGCCTGTTTAAGCTGCTTTCTGCTGTGGGTCGATTTGGCCTAACTTGTTGTACAAAGTCTTGAGGCTAATGCCGAGTTCTTCCGCCACAGCGGGTTTATTTCCTTGATGACGCTGCATCGCTTCTTGGATGGCTTGTAATTCCATATCTCGCAGTGACATCGGTTGCTGGAACTTGATCGTCTTGCGCAAGCGTCGTTCGGTGAAATGCCGAGGCAAATGGCTTGAATCGATAGGAGGCGAGTCGCATAAAATGGTGGCATGTTCGATCACATTGGCCAATTCACGGACATTACCCGGCCAAACGTGCCCGCACAATTCATCCATTGCGTCGGGTGTAAATGGCTCTTTGATATGAGAAAGTTCGGGACGGCTGCGATAAAACAGGTGTGTGGCTAGTTCGGGTAAATCAGAGAGGCGTTCGCGCAGTGGGGGGACATTGATTTCGAAGGCGTTGATGCGGAAGAGTAAGTCCTCACGGAATGTCCCTTCTTCTACCATGTTCTCCAAATCGCGATGCGTAGCACAAACGACGCGGACATCGACCTTAAAGGGGGTGCTGTCACCGACTCGTCGTATCTCGCCGCTCTCTAGTACTCGCAATAACTTGGCTTGCAAGGGTAACGGTAGCTCGCCGATTTCATCCAAGAAAATGGTCCCACCGTCGGCAACTTCAAAGAGTCCTTCGCGGTGCGTGTCAGCTCCTGTGAAGGAACCTTTGCGATGTCCGAACAATTCAGATTCGATGAGGTTCTCGGGAAGGGCACCGCAGTTAACAGCCACAAACGGCTGTTCGCGACGAGGACTGCAATCATGAACGGCTCGGGCGACAAGTTCTTTGCCGCAACCCGTCTCACCTCGGATCAAGACCGTGCTAATGGCAGGGGCAACTTTCTCGACAAGTTTGCGGACCTTTTCCATCGATGGGTGTTTGCCGATCAGCTGCATCTTTCCTTGCTTGTGCTCAAGTTGGCGTTGAGCGGCTTGATATTTCATGGAAAGATCGCGGCGTTGAGCGATGCGAGTTAACAACGTTTCCAAGTCTGCCAGACGACAAGGCTTGGTGATGTAATCGCAAGCACCATAACGCATCGCTTGGATGGCTGATTCAACAGATTGTTTACCGGTCAACACAACCGCTTCGATGTTGGGATAGATTTCCTTGGCTCGTTGAATCACACCGATCCCATTGAGTCCAGGCATATCGAGGTCGACGAGCAAACAATCGTAGCCATCTTTTTCGAGCGCAGCGACCGCTGTTAGGCCGTCTGGGCAGACGGTGACACGATGTCCCATTCTGGGAAGTTCTAGACGCATCACTTCCTGCAATGATTCTTCATCATCGGCAAAGAGTATCGACAGCGACTTAGGCGGCTTGGGCGTGTTTTTCATGAGACTGTGCAGGCTCGTTCTTGGGTAGTATGACTTCAAACCGGGAGCCTTGTCCGGGCCCCTTGCTGAAGGGAACAATCTGGCCACCATGATCTTGGACAATGCGGTACGAGATCGAGAGACCGAGTCCGGTACCTTTGCCATCGCGGCGGCGAGTGAAAAAGGGTTCAAAAAGGTGTTGCAACGTTTCTGCGGTCATACCGCAACCATTGTCTTCAATGACCAGTCGCACTGAGGTGCCAACCATATCGACGGTGACGTCGACAGTGCCATTGGGGTCAAGGCTATCAAGTGCGTTGGTGATCAGATTGAGAATGACTTGTTTGATTTCTTGTGGGATTACCCAGGCGACTAGTCCTGGTTTCGACTTTACGCGAACTTGCTTTTGTCGATATTGCCCCAAATGCTTGATCATCGCAATCACATCTTCAGTAAGTGCAGCGATATCGGTAGGTTGTTTCTGGCGAATATCGCCCATGCGCGAAAAATCGAGCAAGCGTTCGGTGATCCCTTTGCAGCGAAACGCTTCATCTTGAATACGTCGCAAATAGGTTTTGAGGATGTTGATTTGATCCTGATCTAGTAACGTACTATCTTCGCCATCGCGAGGGGTAAGCACATCATAAAGACGCTGTTCGAGTGCCTCAGCGCTCCAAGCAATTGATGCCAGCGGATTGTTGATTTCATGAGCGACACCCGCAGCCAAAAATCCGACGCTCGCCAATTGTTCGCTGCGAACCACTTCACGCGTTCGTTGTTGCACTTCGCGGTTTAGATTGTTGCGTATACGTACAAAACTATCCGTCATCTGGTTCATCGCCGCTGCAAGCTCAGATATCTCGTCGTTGCTCTTGCAGTCAATGCGATGGTCAAATTCACCTCGTGCCACGCGTCGACAGCCATCGAGCAGTCGCTTGAACGGTGCCACTACCGAGAGACGTAGAAAGACAATCGAGGTTCCCAATAAAATCGAGGCCAAAACCATACTTAAACCACTGATGACAATCCAAGTACGATAACGTACTCGTACTTCATCGCGAAAGTGCACCATTCGCTGCTGCAAGATCATCGGGAGTTTATGGCCATATTGACGAACTTTATTCAGCTCGCTGGCAAGTTTTTCGGAAGGCGCATCGAGACTACTTGGACTGCTCTCCACTTCTTTTTGAATGCTGGCTAGCGACTCTTCAATACGTTTGACCAATTCGATTTCGTGGGAACGATCGGCCAAGAGAGGGTCAGCATCGAGGCTGTAATGCAGATGTTTTTCATAGCGCAAGAGTTTATCTCGCACCGACTGCATCTGCTGCAAGAACTTTTCACGCTCGAATAAACCACCATCGATTGGGCCACCTTCATTGGGAGCTAAGGTGACATTGGAACGCGAACGAAATCGCAATTCGTCAATCGATTCGGTAACTTCATTGGATAGCGGCAATTCGGCCGCCCGAAAACTAATCGCAGCCGCTAGACCACGATACGAATAAGCTCCACGGACGCTGCTGTAAGTGAGCAACGCCAGTGGGACTGCGATGGCCGCAATCCCGATGAGCATTTTCTTTCGGATGGTCCAGTGCTTTTTCACAGCTCTCTCCACAAAACGATCCACCTGTAAGTTGTCTGACGACACTGCTGTCGTCAGGCGACACTACGGCTTGTGTGGGGAATACCAAAATCGAGCCTGCGAAAGCAAGGTGGATTTATAAGATTGCGGCAGCTTGAGAGATATTGGAATGGACCAACAAGCTCTCTTTCAAGTTAATGGCGATAGATTCTACGCATTAACCACAAGCCGAAGACAAAGAGGATCAGATTTCCCAACCACACACTGTACGCGGGCCAGATGCCATTTTTTGCGCGGTCTAGTCCCAACGCAAACAACGGGTAATAGATCAGCAAGATGGGCAAGAAGCAGGCCCCAAAGCTAGTCCAATAGTCTGCAGACTTCATACTGATGGCCAGCGGGATTCCGAGCCAGATAAAGAAGAAACAACTGAACCCCATAGCCCAGCGTCGCCACGGTTCGGTTCTGAGTTTTGATAGTCGTCTTTCTCCATCTTCCAGTTGCCATAACAAGTGATGCGACGTTGGATTATCGAGACGATCAAATCGTCCGCTCATCAAGTCCATCCCAACCATGGTCGCTAACTCATCTTTGTGAGTCTCCATGGAAGCTAGTTGAATGTTGACCTGATTGCCAATATCGCGCAAAGCATATTGAGATGGGCTATTTTGATCAGCACCTTTGCGAGTCGCCCGATTCAGGGGAATTTCCTCTTCACTGACGCCAGGGAATGAGCCCATGACTTGGCCACCCATATCCCACTGCGCATCGTACAGTTGAATACGCAGCTTTTCGCTTTGCGGATCTAGTTTCAATTGTCCCTTCGTGGCTGAGATGGTCATCGGTTGGCCATTCTCAGGGTGAAGATTAATGGTGGGTTGTATCAGCCAACGGTCTTGTACATCCTGCACATGGATCGAGAAGCCTTTGGATGTGCTATAGGAACGATGGTTGCGTAGAACCCGATAAACAATTTCTTCGATCGAGTTCATAATGACCCGGTTGATTCCAGGCTTACCCCACGATACCGCCAAGTCGCTAGTCCACACAGCTAAAGGGCTGAAGAGAAATGCCAGTATCAACGTCGGCGTCATGACTCGACTAGGCGATAAGCCAATCGATTTCAGGGCGAGGATCTCATTGTCAGCCGACATGCGTCCGTACACACTACAGACCGCAAACAAAAGAGTCGCAGGAACCGCAAATTGCAATGCCAACGGCAAGAAGTACGGCATGAGCTGTAGGATCGCTAACGGACCGAGACCCTCGGCGATCAATTGCTGAACAACACCACCGACCATGATCAATGATGTGGCTGCGACCAGCGCAATACTGAATAGCTTCAGCACTTCGAGCAAGATGTATAAATGAAAACGGGCGATCAACGGCCTGCGATCCTTCGGGCTTTTCGCGCTTTGGTCTCTGCGCTATGTTGTCTCTGCGGAATGTTGTCTCTGCGGAATGTTGTCAGTATGCCATCGGCTTTGTGCTATGGTCTGTGCACTACAGTCTGTGCGCTACAGTCTGTGCGCTATCGTCTCTAGGCCATAGTTTGGGCGTCATGGCAGGGTGAGTCAGTGGCATCCAGGCCCCTGCTCTTTCCACACTGCTGTGGATGCTAACATGATTGGCAGTCTGGAGAAAAGAGAAGTTTTATAAATCGATTCCCGAATCGCTGCTGCGGTCGTGCCCTTGTTTGCGAATTTGTCCCATCGTTTCCATGATGGCGCCACCAAAAGCCCGAATGGCAGCAATGAAATCTCCTTTGCTAGCAGCCTCTTCACCTTGCTTGCAAAGGCCATCGAGCATGGGCCAATTGAGTTTCCAGCGTCTTTCTTGAGAAGCTTCGCGAAGGGCTTGCATGGTTCCCTTGAGTCGATCGACAAAAGCCATATCGGGTTTGCAATTGAATTTGCGATAGGGACCACGTCCATACTGCGTCGCATCGTTATGTTCGGCCGAGTTGCTGGTACTCTGGATAATGCCTGTTACAAAGGCGATGGCTCCGAGCACTCCAGCCACGATGGCTAACGGGAAGTTTGCCATGAAGGCGAACAAGGCAGCCGCCAGTAAGCAAAGAACGGTAACCACGATCAGAGCGACTGAAATATTGCGTTTGCCATGGTTCACTTCTTGCCTAGGTTGTGGGGTCACCGAAGCAGAAGTAACGATTTCTTTACCAATAACTTCTGCAATCACGATCGTTATATTGTCTGGACCTCCTCTAAGATTGGCCAGATCGACCAAGGCCTGTCCCGCTTTTTGAGCGGAAAAGGCTTGCAGCATCGAGCCAATTTCTTCATCGGTAACCAAGCCAGTGAGACCGTCACTGCAGAGCAGAAATCGATCCCCTTTTTGAATGGGGAAAGGACCTTCAAGATCGACTTGTACGACAGGGTTGGGGCCGAGTGAGCGCGTGATCACATTTTTGGGAATTAGGCCGCTGCGAGCGGATTCTTCCGAGACATCGCCGGCAGCTCGCATTTCCCAAACCAAACTATGATCAAACGTGAGTTGTTCGATAAAGTCGCCGCGAACGCGATACACACGGCTATCACCGACGTGAGCGACGACAGCCCCTTCAGGGAGTAGCAATAGAGCGCTCGCCGTTGTTCCCATATTCCGAAATTCGGCATTGGCTTGGCCACGGCGAAAGATTTCGCTGTTGGCCTCAATAACGGCTTGCTGGATTGCCTCAACAGCCAGCGGAAGTGGGAGTTTGCGATAATGATGAGGAACGCGATCGACGGCCATTTTGCTAGCAAGTTCACCCGCCGCATGGGCTCCCATGCCGTCTGCAACCATAAAAAGATGGCCGTATTTTTCCCAAGTCGTTTTGCTATCTGCTAATTGGATTGTGGCAGAGTCTTGATTATTTGCTCGGCGCATACCCAAATCAGAGACCACAGCATGGTCAACGGCAACTTGCCAATTCGATTTATTTTCGCGTGGGTCAGCGGAAGATGACAACGTTGAAGTCTCGTCCCTCACGGACATGTTTGGGGTAGGTCCATAATGGTACCGTCCCGGATAATGCTCCAATCATGGTTGGCAACCGATTGGATTTCAAGCACAGGTGAAGCTTATACCGCATCGAGCAAGGTTCGTCGATGTTGATCTGGCTTAGAATCCAGACGGTTTCTATACTCCGCCCCGCAGTAGTGTACTGCAGAACGATGGCGGGGGGGAAGAACCGCAGCCGGAATGGGGCGAGAGTGCCATGAAAAAGTGCAATAGCAACATGCTCGAACAACGGATGGACGTGACGAATCGGGAGCAAAATCTTTCGATTTCGGCGCGTTTCCTAAGCGGAAAACTGGCCAAAAAACGCTCAAAAACCCTGTTTTTGGGGATGTTGCTGGCTGTTTCGGTTTTGCCAACGTTCGGCTGTGTCCGCCGTCGCTTAACCGTCCGCACCAATCCGCCCGGGGCTGCGGTCTACGTGGATAAGCATCCTATTGGTCACACACCGGTTTCGGTACCTTTCACTTATTACGGCACCCGAAGCGTGGAAGTGATTCGAGACGGTTACAGGACAGAAAAGGTCATGCGAACCCTTTCCCCTCCGTGGTACGAATACCCGCCGATCGATTTTTTGGCTGAAACTTTTTGGCCATGGGAAGTTCGCGATGAACGAATCATCGATATCGAAATGATTCCTGAGCCGATCGTTTCCTCCCCCGAACTCATGAAGCGGGCCGAAGAATTGCGTTTACAGGCTGCCCAAGGTGTAGCAGTCTCGTTGCCACCTCCTGCCCTAACCACTCCGAGTCCAGTGATCGTTCCCTCAACTCCTATTCCACCTCCCAATATGCTTCCTCCCGGCGGAGTTTATCCTCAGCCTTCCGGCTCGACCCCGATTGTCCCAACTCCAACCCCGACTTACGTCCCCAATCCACCATTGCAGAGTGGTACATCCGGTCTACCTGCTTGGCAGCCGGGCGATTTGAATCCTGGGCCTGTTATCGGAGGTTTGGTTCGACCTGGTGGCCAACCGCCAACCAGCCTTCCCAACGTGGGTATTCCAGGGGCTGGATTCCGGCCTCCAGTTGAAGGTCAACCCACCCCTGCCCCTAATGGCAGTGGCGATTGGCAAGATAACTGATGCAGTTTGCGGGTAGAGAAGAGTGAGCAATGCTCGCTCATTCTCCCACCTGATATCCGCCGTTGCAGTGGATCCCGATTCGCAACAACTGCTGGCTGGTTCTGCCAAAGTCATTTAATCCCCAAGCCTGAACCGCGGGAGTCCAATGCCCCACGCACGCCCAGTTGACGAGGATCGCGAGCGATCTTGTCGGAAAAGACACGCACATCTTCCACAATGGGCTGCAACCTATGTGTCAGCTGTTCTACATTTTCCAAGGTCTGTACTAACTGCACATAGAGTTGTTCATCTTCGATCAAGCGTGCCACTGTGCCATTGCCTGAGTTCAACCGAGTCGAGAAACGACGCAGATCGAGCAAGAGCGCATCGAGGTTATCGATGGTTCGTAAGATATCGTCGGTAGCTTCGGGAGCACGTGCTGCCAGTGGTTCTGTGATTTGAGCTACATTACCTAACGCATCATCAGCGTTCTTAAGGGCCGACTCTGCCGCTTCGCCCACCTTTTCAAAGTTCTTCAGGGTCAGTTTGGTTTGGTCGATCACTTCACTCGACTTTCGAACCACATCGGGGAATTGCTCGATCGATGCAATTAAGGCTTGTCGCAATTTCGGATCACCCAAGATGGCTTCTACTGAATCCAACGTTTGGTTGAAGTTGTCTATCGTTTGCTCTGTCTTCTTGAATATGTTCTGTACCGAACCATCTTGCGTTCCCATTAATGCACGCACATCGCGGGCCAGCAAGGAGATCTCATTGCCCGCTTTGTCAATCGATTGCAAGGTCGTCGAAAAGTTGTCCTGCATTGCCAGAACGCTTTCGAGTGGATCGCTGGCGACTTCGCCACCTTTTAACAAATCTTGATCCTTGAGAAATGCGTTGGCTATATCAAGCTCATCCGACTGCAGGTCACCATCCTTAATGCCATTGACGCCATCGAACCTAGTAATCAACGAGGGACGCGTAGCAGGTAGGAATTCGATAACCGCATCTCCCGTAATCAATGAACCATTTTTGATGCGTGCAATTTCGCCAGCCTTAATCGGATAACGCTTCTCAAGTTCCAGCGTCAGGTTGACACCACCGTCACCATCTTGCAGTTTTACGCCAACCACGCGCCCGATACGCACCCCGCTTTTGCGCACGGGCGTATCGATTTCAACGCCCGGTGCCGATGCGAAATTAATCGTGACCGCATAATGCTCAATCAAAAAGTTGGGAATCGCTCCGAAGAAAAAGATCAAGATG
>JBILTA010000199.1:0-8574 GCA_044371785.1 Pirellulaceae bacterium
TTCGTTGCCTTCAGGAGCTCGAGCTTTGGCTGGAGTGCTCCCACGTATCGAAGCGATATAGCAAGCTACAAGCACTAATTCGTTTGGATGTAAGCGAGTTTTCCAAGCTGGCATGGCGCCGTTACCGGCACCGTTTTCCAGAATCTTGGCAATGTCGTCGATTACCTTGACGTTTTTCCAATAGACATCGCACAGGTTGGGACCTACCAAGCCACCCGCATCGGGGCCATGGCAACTCACGCAATGTTGTTTGTAAACACTTTCGCCCACTTTTAGCCAACGTTTATCTTCGACGTACTTCATCAAGGTGGCATTGTCAGGCTTTAGTTCGCCTAGCTCAGAAAATTGTTGCTTTAAGTTCGCTGCTACCGCTTCATCATAAGCTGTATAGACGGACCGCTGGGTCTCAGCTCCCGTATGGAAATACATCCAATAGAAGATACTGAAAACAAAAGTCCCAACGAACAACCACTTCCACCAACCTGGTAGAGGGTTGTCATATTCCTGAATGCCATCGTAACTGTGGATGGTCTGCTGTTCTCCTGATTGACTCATACTTAGTTAACCTTATTTCCTTCTTCCAGAACGATGGATGCATTGTGATTCATGGAGTCTTTTCGAAAAAATAGCGTTCGAAGGGTGACTGCCACAAAGACGACCATAAAGATCACCAACGAGGTGTTGGCACAAACGGAATAGTCCAGGTACGAGACCACATCTTTGATCATTGTTGAGCCTCCACGTTAGCGGCTACAGCGGGTGCTCCGTTCTGTTCGGCCACTTCAACAGGTGCTTCTGCTGGAGCGGCGGAAGGTGCGGGAGTTGCAACAGGGGCCGTTTTGTATCGATCGATGCCCATACGTTGCAAATAGGCAATGATCGCTACGATTTGCTTGTCTTCCATATCCAAAGGACCACCCTGAACTGCGATTTCAGCAGCAATCTTTTGCGCTTGTTTCGTAGCCAAGACTTCTGCATTGGCCGTTCCATCTTCGGCAACTTCTAATTCCGTTGTGTAGGGGGCTCCGAGGTAATATGCCGCCTGCACACGATCTCGAATAGTCTTGAAGTTAAGCTTCGTTGTGAGGAGGTGGGAATATTCTGGCATCAACGAGGCGGCGTTGAGGGCTTGAGGATTTTCTAAGTGCTGCAAATGCCACAGGTTAGATTGTTTACCACCTTCACGAGCCAAGTCTGGACCGATGCGGCGCGATCCCCATTGGAATGGATGGTCATAAACGAATTCACCTGGTAGCGAATAATCGCCGAAACGCTTTGTTTCTGCCAAGATCGGACGAATCATCTGCGAATGGCAGTTGTAGCAGCCTTCGGCGATGTAAAGATCTCGACCCGCCAACTCCAGCGGCGTGTAGGGCTGGACGGATGCGATGGTTGGAACATTTGAACGGATCAAGAACGTGGGGATGATCTCAAAGAGAGACGCCACGACTACCGATACGATGACCCAAAGGGTGAACGTGACAGGGAGTCGTTCCCAACGACGATGCCAAAAGGCTTTCGTCCATTGATCGATCCAGCGAGCACTGTCAGTAACAGCCACAAGCTTGGATGCAGGAGCCGTTTCGTCGATATAGGTACCGGTGAGCTTGGGTGCAGAGTAAACGGGTACTTCATAAGTAGCTGGACGTGAGGCCCAGGTCATCACAAAGTTAACGAACATGAGGATCGCACCAACAAAAAAGAGCGATGCTCCGCCAACTCGAATCCAGTAGAGCGGGATCAAGCGAGCCGTTGTCTCAACGAAATCGGGATAAGCCAAAGCCCCATTGGCATCGATAGCTCTCCACATCAGACCTTGGGTCAAGCCGGCAACATAGATGGGCATGATGTAACCAACGATACCGATCGTTCCCAACCAAAAATGCCATTCAGCGAGTTTGGTGCTCCAAAGTTTGGTTTGGAATAAGCGAGGGGCTAGCCAATAAACCATGCCAAAGGTCATGAAACCGTTCCAACCTAAAGCACCCGAATGAACGTGGGCGATCGTCCAGTCGGTATAGTGTGAGAGAGCATTGACGCTCTTGACGCTTAACAGTGGACCTTCAAAGGTGCTCATTCCATAGAAAGTGATTGCAACTACGAAGAATTTCAGAACAGGATCAGTGGCTACTTTGTTCCAAGCTCCACGAAGCGTGAGCAAACCATTAATCATACCGCCCCACGATGGCATCCAGAGCATGACTGAAAAGATCATGCCCAGCGTGGAGGCCCATTCTGGGAGAGCTGTGTAATGCAAATGGTGAGGTCCGGCCCAAATGTAGATAAAGACCAATGACCAGAAGTGAATAATGGATAGCTTGTAGGAGAAAACGGGACGATCGGCGGCTTTGGGCAAGAAGTAATACATCAAGCCCAAGAAGGGTGTCGTTAAGAAAAACGCCACAGCATTATGGCCATACCACCATTGCATGAAGGCGTCTTGAACACCTGCATATATAGAGTAGCTCTTGATGCCGTTGGACGAAGGATTGAGTGGAATTACCAAGTTGTTGAACACATGTAGAATGGCTACGGTGACAATCGTGGCGATATAGAACCACAAGGCGACATACATGTGTCGTTCACGGCGTTTGTAAAGCGTCATAAAGAAGTTGACGCCGAAGAAAGCAACCCAAACAACAGCGATCAAGAGATCGATCGGCCATTCAAGTTCTGCATATTCTTTGCTTTGCGTGATTCCCAGTGGAAGCGTGACAGCCGCACAAACAATGACCAACTGCCAGCCCCAAAAGTGAGCTTGGCTAAGGTAGTCACTCCACATGCGAGCCTTGCAGAGTCGTTGTGTGGAATAGTAAATGGCGGCGAACAAGGCATTTCCAGCGAAGGCGAAAATGGCGGCGTTCGTGTGAAGGGGGCGCAGTCGACCGAAGCTCAAGTACTGCAGACCAAAGTTTAATTGTGGGAGGACGAGTTGCAAGGCGATGAAAATACCTGCCAGAAACGCGACCAACCCCCAAACTACGGTCGCCAAGGTAAACATTCGCACGATTTTGTCGTCGTACGAATAGGTTTCCATGATTACGCCACCGGCTCCCTCATGCGATTTATCATGCGATGAGGCTTGTGCCACAACTGCCATATCAGTCTCTCTCCACAAATATATTTGCCACGTCTTCCAGACGACTTGAATCAAGCGTGACTAATGTTCGTGCCGCACCCGATGCAAGATCCGTGCCAATGTCACAGCAAAATGAACGTTGCTGGGACTTGAAGTGTGGGTATCATACCCGTTCCTCCCAAGATGCGGCTATGCCACAATGCAGGCGTTTTGACGCAGCCCGGTGGTTGAAGGTGATCGATAAGCGGTGAAGTATCCAAGATCTGGAATTTGCTCATGTTTTTGTGCGGAACCGCGCAGTGCACGGTGATTGACGCACATATTTACCAAACCGCTCACATCTTGTGCGGGGAACGTCAATTGGCGAGTGCGTCAAAATGATCTAGTGGTTAGAATACGAGACGAGGTTAGCTAGGCGATCGCTGTCGTCCATTGTTCTTCCGGTTTAATGACCGGTGAGAGAATGGTTGAGAGAGGAAAGTCCGGGCTCCACAGAGCAGGGTGGTCGGTAACGCCGACCGGTCGAAAGGCTAGGGAAAGTGCCACAGAAAACAAACCGCCGAACGGTTGTGTAGGTATGCGCAAGTTTACTTACCGATGCGTGGTAAGGGTGAAACGGCGAGGTAAGAGCTCACCGGCGTTGGAGGTGACTTCACGGCCAGGTAAACCCCACCCGGAGCAAGATCGAACAGAGGTGAGGACGCAAGGTGCTTGCACCAACCGTGCACGGTTCGGCTCGAACCGTTATCAACTTCGGGTTGATCGCTTGAGGCGGTCCAGCAATGGTCGTCCCAGATTAATGATCGTCGCTTCGCTTGCGAAGTTACAGAACCCGGCTTACCGGCTAACCTCTTTTTGATCACTCGATACTTTGCTCGCTCGAAACTCCGAGAGTATGCTCCTGGCTGGAATTTTTCTCGTCGTCACCATGACCGCGCGCATCGCGCAGTGGGAAGTGGTCGCGAACGATCTGCAGGAATTGCTCGCGGGTCTCTACATTTTGCACATAGGTGCGGAAGAGACGCGCACCGTACTTGCCCTGCGCATAGCAGGCAGCAAACTTGCGCATCAACATCGTCCCCTTATGTTCACCGAACCGCTCGATCACCAGCTCATAATGCCGCAACATACAGTCGCGCTGTTCTTCCAGTGTGGGGTCGGGAGGAATCGGTTCACCGCGAAGTGCCGCAGCCGCTTGAGCAAACAACCAGGGACGGCCTAGCGAAGCACGGGCTATCATCACGCCGTCGACGTTGTACTGATTGAAGGCTCGAACAACCTTATCTGCCGAATCGAGATCTCCGTTACCGATCAATGGGATCTTCTTCAAGTACGATTTGATCTCGCTGATACGTTCCCAGTCCGCTTCACCTTTGAAAAATTGCGAAGCTACGCGACCATGTACCGTCAATGCGGCCGCCCCAGAATCTTCGACAAGGCGGGCAATACTATTGGCGTTGATGCAATCTGGCGCACATCCCAGGCGAATCTTTGCAGTCACAGGTGTGGGACTACAAGCTTCTACTAAGCGAGTGATGATCGCCGCCATACGATCAGGATGGCGTAACAAATAGGAGCCGCTGTGAGCCTTTTCGGTCACTTGCTTCACTGGACAACCAAAGTTGATATCGACAACGCTCACGCCATATTCTTCGACGAGCCGCTTGCCGACCTTGGCCATTGTTTCAGGTTCGTTGTCCCATATTTGTACTGCTAGAGGGCGAAACTCATCGCGAACTCCCCATAGACGTTCGGGGTGCTCACATTCATGTTCATCAAGCCACACAAAGCCACGGGCGTTAACCATTTCCGTTGCCTGCAAGCCAACTCCACCGTATTCACGCACGATCTGCCGAAAAGCAAAGTTGGTGTAACCTGCCATCGGTGCCTGGAATATTGGTGGATCAATTTTGATGTTCCCAATCCAAATAGGCTGGGGGACTCGAAGGAGTTTTTCCCCTGGTGTAGCAGTGGATGGATTGGTATCGGCCGCAAGTGACATGGCTTACTACTTCAAAAGTGTAGATATTTTTTACTCTTCAACATCCTTCCCAAATTGACGCATTTTTTCAAGTCGAACTCTCCTCATTTTGGCTCTTTTGGCGTTGTCATTTTCTCTCCCCTTTGCTATTCCCCCACCCTGGAGCTTTATCTCCAATTAGAAACGGTTCCGAGGAAGAATGCGAGAGAACCTCAATGATTCTCAATTCATACAAAGCATGGTTGCTCATTCTTGCATTGCTGAGCGGGCTAGGTAACGATGTGCGCGGTGAAACAGAATCGAGCGTTTTACCACCGTGGTTGCAACTTTGGCCTCGTTATCAACCCGATTTGAAACCTAAAGTGCCTCGGGAAGATTCTCCATCGCTCAAGTTACCTCCTCCACCTCTCCCCTCCAGCTTACCTCCATGGTTGGGACAGGTTCAGCCTTCGTCTGCCTCTAGCTCTAAAGATAAATCGGCTACTACGGTAAATCCCGTAGTCCCAGCGACTGCTTTGCAATCGGAACCCATAATCTTGGAGGAGCCCTTGCAAATTGTGCCATCCCCGCCCGTGTTATCCGAGACGGAGATAGCCACGGGCAATGCGATTCCCGAAATTGAACAACAGCCTTTGATGCAACGATCCTATTGGCATTACCCAAGCGAGTTCTTTACCACGGGCGATTGGAGCAAGAGCGCCGAACTCGGAATTAACGGCACCGATGGAAACAGCCAAACGATGAGTATGGTGGCTGGGTTGAAATTGAAACGGAAGACCGATCGAGAAATCAATGACCTCAGATTGACCTCTCAAAAAACCAATACCAATGGTGAAGAGACTCAGAACAATACGTTGCTTTATTACGACTATGAATTGTTTTTGGGCGCTAGTCCTTGGTCGTTGTTCGTAAAGAGTGGTCTGGAGTATGACGAATTCAAGGCGTTTGATTTGCGACTCTTCGTCAACAGCGGTTTGGCGTACAAATTTATTCGCACCAAAGAACTGACTACCGGGGTGCGATTCGGGGTTGGTACCAGCCGCGAGTTTGGTGGTCCAGATGATCGGTGGGTCCCCGAATTGCTGTTCGGTTTCGATCACGAGCATCAAGTCAATAAACGGAACAAAGTTAGTTTCAAAGCAGACTACTATCCAGAGTGGAGCGATTTCGAAAACTATCGCGTTGTCTTGGATGCTTCCTGGGAGTATCTATTTGACGAAGCGGGTAACTTGAGTGTGAAGCTCTCGGCTATCGATCGTTATGACAGTACCCCAAATGGCGCTAAGCCCAATGACCTGAACTATGCACTGTTGCTGATGTACAAATTCTAATTCCGATAAAATCTTGGTTTTGGTCCAATTTTTTTCGACCAGTCTCGAATGAGTTAATGCCTATTGTCAGTGGCATGCAACTGCAGCGGATTGTTGGGTTCGCAGTGGGTATCTGAACTTTGGGGAATTATCATGGATCAAAGCACACGAACTTGGGCGATGCTGCTTCACTTATCAGTACTGCTCGGATACATGTTTCCGATAGCTGGGCTGTTGGCACCTATCTTGATTTGGCAATTGAAAAAGGGAGAGATGCCGGAGTTGGATGCGCATGGAAAGATGGTGATCAACTTCATGATCTCCATGCTCATTTACTCGCTGGTCTCGTTCGTCTTGTTGTTTGTTTTCATTGGGGTATTGTGTTATATAGCTTTGTTTATCGTGGGGATTGCGTTTCCCATCATTGGTGGCATCAAGGCCAACAATGGCGAACTGTGGAAGTATCCATTGGTCATCTCCATTGTCAAGTAAAACATAAATTGAAAACGCATTTGGGCTAAATGTCAGACGCCTCAAATACAAACGATCCAACTCAGCAGTCGCTTCAACGCCACATCGGTTTGGCTGGAGCGACTGCTCTCGGTTTAGGGGCAATTCTTGGAACGGGTGTCTTCGTTACGCTGGTCACTGCAGCCCAGGCCCATGGAATCAATGTTCTTGTAGGTATCGTAATTGCCGCAGTGGCGGCAACATGTAATGGACTAAGCTCTGCGCAACTTGCAGCTGCTTATCCGGTCAGTGGCGGAACATATGAGTATGCATATCGCCTATTGAATCCGTTGAGTGGGTTCTGTGCGGGCTGGCTTTTCTTGTGCGCGAAATCAGCCTCCGCAGCTGCCGCAGCGTTGGGAGCTGCGAACTATCTCCAGCATTTATGGCCCCATGCTTTGCCAATTCCGTCCCAGTGGCTCGCTGTGATGATCTTGTTGATGGTTGGATTTATCGCGATCGCCGGAATTCGCTTGGCCAACTGGTTTAATTCAATTCTCGTAGTTATGTCGATGTCTGCACTCGGTTGTTTCGTATGGGAATCAGGTGCAATATCGTCGCCATCTTTCGTTTGGCAGAGCCTGAGAGATTCCTTCACTTGGTGGGATAGCTTCCATGCAGCAGCGATCATGTTTGTGGCGTTCACGGGTTATGGTCGCATTGCTACTTTGGGGGAGGAGGTAAAGCAACCTCGTCAGACCATTCCCAAAGCGGTCCTCTCGACGCTGCTACTAACTGGCACCATTTATCTGATTGTAGCGCTTGCGGTGTTGCATTTGTTGGGTTCCTCCCAGACTTTGGTGGATGAAAACAGTGAGCCGCTGCGATTGTTGAGTCTTGCAGAAAAGGGGCTTTCGAGTTTTGCAATCGGTTGGATTTCTATTGGCGCTTTGGCGGCAATGTTGGCAGTTGAGAACAATTTGATTTTGGGCTTATCGCGTGTCGTACTGGCGATGGCCAGACGAGGCGATTTGCCCAATCGCTTTGCTCAGTTAGGGGCTCGCACTTCCTCACCGACGCACGCCTTAGGGGTGGTGGTATTGGCAATTGCAGCGACTATTCTTTGCAGCGAATTCAAAGTGGCATGGGAATTTAGCGCACTGACGGTCCTCATCTATTATGGAATGACCAATCTATGTGCCTTACGCCTTACCGGAAGTGAGCGCATATTTCCGGTGTGGGTACCCTTTTTGGGGCTTGCACTGACTGCATTTCTTACGGTCTTTATCGATCTTTGGTTATGGGGCGTCGCTTTCGGGCTACTTCTTTTGGGGGTTTTGGTTAGGTCGCTTGTCCAAAAGTCCTGGATTTCGGCCAAATTTTCATGAAGTGCCCCGATCGATCGTTACCCCTTTAAGAACTCAGGGTTGAGTCGGGTGTCCCTGGTCCCATTGGATGGCCAATTTGGGGCAATCGCAAAACGACCTACCCGCTTTCTTAATCTTAACTTAAGTGTGGGAGGGTACAATTTAGCTAGGACTAACGTTGGAAACTGCCGGCAGGAGCGGATGGCTCGACTGTTGACGCCTTGGGAACGGAATTTTGGGGCGGCCATAGATTTTGGCAAAAAAGCGGTTTCTGTGAATTCAACTTTGAGTGACTTATGCGTCGATTTCGGATCGGAATTGTTGGAGGTGGGCCCGGGGGATTAATGGCCGCCTATTTCTTGCAGAAGTATACAAACTCCCCCACCT
>JBILTA010000200.1:0-8556 GCA_044371785.1 Pirellulaceae bacterium
GTTTAGGGAGTAGAAAGGAAGTAGATTCGCTTCTTCGAAACAGCTTGAGGGCATAGTCTTGATGCGTTAGTTCCAAATCAAAGCTATCCGAAGAATAGCGATTAAGTTGAAGTGCAACTTGCTGTGGCTTGTTATCGATAGGGACAATTACTGTGCCTTTGATAGCGAATGGTTCGCTACGAGAGCGAAGTGTATTCAAGATCGGGGCAAGTGACTTCTTGAGTTGCTCTACCTCGTTTGCGGAGATTTGCGAAGCAAAAGTAACCGTATAGAGAAAAAGAGCGATACAAAGATTAACCATCGATTTCATGGGGAGAGTTTCCAGAAGGCGATTTTCAATTCCAACTTCAATTCCAATGGGAGAGACGTTTATCATAGTGGCGAGCAGAAATTCCCTGCAATCGGATTATTCGCACTTTTAGGAACTATCGCGGCAGAAGGTCCTCACACGTGTCGTTTTTCTTGCATTCAATCGATGTAATTGGGGGGCTAACATCCGTTTTTTGCCCAATGCGAGCATTCCAGGCTGCCCAAACCATGCGGTCCGATTTACACTCCCACTTTGGCCACTTCGTACTTCATTTCTATACAGTTCTGCGGATTGCATGCGTCGCTATCTAAAATGGCTTAAGTTCGCCATTCCTCTGATCATTTTACCCTGGCTCTTTTGGCAGGTTGACCAAGAGCAGATGGAGATTCTGCGCCAGCAGCCTAAGAACTGGTGGTTGCTCAGTGCGGCTACTGTGTCGTGCTTAGTGGCGCTTTGCGTAAGCTTCGTACGGTGGATGTGGATCGTTCGAGGTGTTGGCGTAGATCTAGGACCAGCCGACGCGATACGGCTTGGCTTCATTGGACAAATTCTCGGAATGGTTTCACCTGGGAGTGTGGGTGGCGACTTATTTAAAGCCATTGCGGTAGCGCGGCAGAAACGCCATTCAGGTGCATCTGCGTTGGCTTCTGTACTCGTCGATAGGGCTATTGGTCTCTATGGGCTTGTTGTTTTGTCCACCGCAAGTTTGGCCTTGATGCCCAACGACAAGCTAACTCCCCTGCTCTCTGGTATTCGCAATGCGGGAATTATTTTGTGCATAGTGGGGGCCATTGGTTTAGCCATTGCGATTCTCGGTGGTCGACCTTTTGACTGGATAGAAAAGATAGCGGAGCGTTTACCATACATTGGCGGGACAATGCGACGTCTCGTTGGATCATTAAGAGTATTCGAACGTAGGCCTTGGCTTGTACTGTTTGTATTGTTGATGAGCTTGATGGTACATTCTGCTCTGGCTTGCAGTTTCTATATGATTTCAGCGGGACTCTATAGAAATCCGCCGACATTTCTAGAACATGTACAAGTGGTTCCGTCGGGCATGGTAGCAGGCGCGTTACCAATAGCTCCTGCCGGACTTGGAGTTCAAGAGTTGGCTCTCGTAGAGATGTTTAAGCAGTTGCCCGATGTGGATGACGCGTTTAGTGGACTTGCAGTTGCAGCCGCCTACCGACTGGTCACCATTTTCGTTTCTTTGATTGGACTGATCTACTATTTTACCAGTCAGATCCGCGTGGGTGAAAAAGAAACTAGAGAGTTACAAGCGGAGTTGAACGATACGGGGGCACCGAATCCAAAACGATCGGAATAGGTGCGGTGCGCGAGAGCGGGAGATGGCAGAGCAGGAGACAGGAGGGCCATTCCAGTACGGTTTCGTGAGTGAAGTGTTCGCTTAACTCGTCGCTAGGGGCTGAGATGCTTTCCTGGCCTAATCTTTCCTTACTGGTGCAGCGTCGATTTTCCATTTGGCACGCAGGTTCTGTGCTTCTTTGCGTATTTGTGCGAGTAGGGCAGGATCTTTTTTATTCAGGGCGGTCAACTGAAACTTTAATCGTTGGTTGTCTTTCAGTTGCTCATAATGTCTTGATAAGAAATCCCAGTAGAGCGTTGTAAAGGGACAAGCATTGGGGCCAATAGCTTCTTTCGGCTTGTATTGGCAGTTGCCACAATAGTTGCTCATGCGATCGATGTAAGCCCCCGTTGCACAATACGGTTTGGTTCCAACAATACCACCATCACCAAACTGGCTCATGCCCAATGTATTCGGAAGACTTACCCAATCAATGGCATCAGCATACATCGCCATGTGCCACTGATGAAACTTGTAAGGGTCAACACCGATCAACTGGGCTAGTAATCCAAGTACCATCAAACGCTGTATATGATGCGCATACGCCTTGTCGCGCACTAAACGCATTGCATCAGCCACGCAGGGCATCTCGGTGTTGCCGTCCCAATAAAATGGAGGCAGTTCATAGTGGGCTTTAAAGAAGTTCAGGGTTTCATAAGTCGGGGCGAAATGCCAGTAGATTCCTCTCACAAACTCGCGCCACCCCAGGATCTGTCGCACAAAACCCTCCACGCTATTCAGAGAGGCATGCCCTAAATTAAACGCATCGATGGCAGCATCAACTACTTCGCGCGGATTAAGTAAGTGCACATTGAGCATTGGCGATAAGCGTGAGTGATTTAGTTCTTCTGCACCCAGCCACATTGCGTCTTGGAATTCACCGAACTTCGATAGTCGATGGGTGATGAAGTCTTGCAGGGCAACTAAAGCTTGTTGTCTAGTAACGGGTAGATCAAACTTACTTGTCTCACCGGGATGTTGCTTAAATCGCGTTTCAACCATCGCGATGATCTCTTGAGTCAACGCATCTGGAGCAAAGTCCTGCGTCGGTGTGATTTTACCTGGCCCGGACTTACCAAAGCTCTTGCGATTGTCGCTATCGTAGTTCCAACTTCCTCCAATTGGTCCACCATTTTCATCCAAAAGCAATTGGAAGCGTTTGCGCATGAAGCGATAGAAGTGTTCCAGTACAAAATGCTCGCGGTCTTTACTCCACTTGGCGAATTCTTCGCGGGGCAAAAAATAGTGCGGATCAGATTCAATATAGAGCGGCATCGCGATTTGCTTCGCGACCGTCTTTATTTCATTCATGACACGTAGATCGCCAGGCTCGAGGAGCTCAATTTGTGCAGGGCGGAATTTTTCGGCAACGTGTAGAATTGCTTCAGAAAAAGAGTGGACCTGATCTTGCTTGGAATCATCTGTTAAAGCGTGGTACCATACCTGTATGCCACGATCTTGCAATTCATTAGCAAAATGCCGCATGGCGGAAAAGAAGAAAACCAAACGCGACTTGTGGCACCACACATGGGTTGCTTCCTCGACAACTTCAGCCATACAGACGAGATCTTGAGCAGGATCAAGATTCGCCAAGAGTGGGCTGCTGTGGTCAAGCTGATCACCCAAAATAAACACCAACCGCCGCACAGGCTTGCTCGGCGTTAAGGCATGTTTGCGGCTCACAGATTTCTGGGAGTCGTGCGCAAGTTTATTGCTCGCATCGGGTTTGGGCGACTTAGCAGGACGTGGCATTTTACGGTACTCGAACGATTCGAAGGGTGAAGTTCCATAGGCGGATGGCCTGCAGAGAGGAGCTCAGAGAATCGTATTTCCGTATTAAATGGACGTTGAAGTGAGGCTCCTTGATATACTTGCGCGAGAAGGGGAAAAGTCAAGTACGGCCGACGAATGGAATAGATAATCGTGAAGGGCCAACCCGGTACGATACAATACCATGGTGGCGATATTGGCGAGCACAAATAGAAACACAAAGGTTTGGGTTGCTTGATTCAGAATACTATCGCTGCCTGCCACCATACCCCACGTTAATGTGATCACTGGTAAACACCGGATAAACTCCCGGAGCATTAGGCGTTTACGATCCAGCGGTAGCCCATATGAATTTACGACGCGAATTTGAAAGAGCATACGACCGAGTGATCGACGCCCGCTTCCAATAAAGGCTATGTAAAGAAATGGCAACAAGATCAATCCAAAGGCCGATATCCAACTTGTCCAACTCCAGTGATTAGACAATTGCGACATCTGAGCGATGGCTGTCCAAGCAAACAAAGGTAACGCGAAACACAGCAATAGGAACTGATCGATTAAAAATGCGGCAGCTCTAGGGGCGAAACCAGCAATGGTCGATCCAATGGGGATAAGTGTGTATAGATCATCGATCAAAGATTCATAATTGTCATACCGATCCTCGGGCGTTTTCGATAGCAACCGAGCGAGTATCGTTTTCCAACCCAAAGGAACAGACGGAGGCCAGTCCGATGGGAAATCGACTGCTGAGGTTTGATGCTTTTCTAGTTTCTCAGCCAGCGATTCACCCTTAAGTTCAATCGGTAAGCGATTAAAGGTTAGCTCGAATAATGTAACGCCGAGTGAGTACATGTCACTTTGAGGCGAGTTGGGCGAACCAGTTAAAAGCTCAGGTGCTAAATAGTTGGGGGTACCCGAAATCGGCTTGTGATCTTGGTCTTCGGAGGCCAATCGCGATAAGCCAAAGTCACTGAGTTTGAGACGTGTCGAACTTGCGACCAGTAGATTGCTGGGTTTGATGTCGCCATGAATAATGCCGAAGTGGCTCGCATGACGGAGCGCATCAACGACCTGAACGGCCAAATGAATCACGCTTTGGAACGAAAGTGGTTCTTCTTTAGCTTGTTGAGCAACTGTTCTGCCGGAAACTAACTCCATTGCTAAGAAAGGTTCGTCGTTGTGTTGACCTACGTAATAAATAGTGACGATGTTAGGATGGTTAAGCCGCGCTTGTGCTACCGCTTCTTGCAGTAATTGATCGATAGAGTGTTGGCCACCTTTTTCTGCGATGGTGCGACGTAGAACCTTCACAGCAACATAGCGTTGGAGCGATGTATCAAGTGCTCTATAAACAACTCCCATTCCACCTTCGCCTAAGCGCTTTTCCAACAAGAAGTGGTCGAGACGCAGGCCTATATGCGGATCATGGTCAGTATGTTCGGTCGAAAAATCCCATTGAGCCGTTTCTTCCATGGACGTCAAGCTGACGGTTGCTGTCATCGAATCACGGAAGGCAGCCGCAGGAATCTCTCGCTGGCATTGACCACAATGCCCACCCAGGCTTGGGTTCAGATCAAAGACATTCCCGCACACGCAGCGATATGAGACGCTGTTTGTTGGAGGTGTTTTGAGCGAAGCCTGGGGAGGATTCATAAAAATTCAATGGAGGAGTATGACGACGATGATTTCTTGCAGTTGGGGTCCTGTTGGACTAGGCCTTCCACAAAAAGAAAGGATGGAGACAACGCAACCCGATTTCATTGTAGAATACCCGCACAACGAGGCGATTGCAGGGCCTCTCTTTGAGATTTTGAGCAATTGAAAACAAAGGCATTGCGGTATGGCGGATTCCCGAACTCTATGTGACGACCTACCCACCCCCTCCTTAGTTGTTTCTGGGCAAGCGGTTCGGCGGAACATTGCATCCATGCAAACTTACTGCCAGCAACATGGTCTACAGCTCTCCCCCCATACCAAAACCCATAAATCTCGCTTTGTGGGTGGGTTGCAGGTTCAAGCTGGAGCGACGGCACTGACCGTGGCAAAGGGGGGCGAAGCCGAGGTCATGAGCCAGGTGAGTCCTGAAGTTTTTATTGCCTATCCCCCCATCGGTACGCAACGCTTAGCGAAGGTTACCGAATTGGCGAAACGCGTTAAGGTACGAGTTGGTATCGACTCGGTAGAAGCGGCCGATATCGTCGCCGCGGGAGCACAAACGGCTGGCGTCCAGATCGGAGTGATGGTGGATCTGGATGTCGGTTTTCAGAGGACCGGATTTCGCTCCGTTGCCGATGCCATTGCCTTGGCTGCCGCAATCGATCAAAAGCCAGGCTTAAGGCTCCAGGGAGTGATGTGTTTTCCGGGGAATGTTGGTTCAACCGCAGACGACCCGCAATGGGCGAAATACATCGATCAAATAGGAGATTTTCTCGAGCAATGGAAGAAGCTTGGGTTACCTACTCCCATTGTTTCTGGTGGTTCTACTCCAACGGCTAAACTCTCACATTTGAATCAGTGGTTAACGGAGATCCGGCCTGGGACTTACGTCTATAACGATGTCAATGAGTTGAAGCTTGGCGTGGCTACGTTAGAAGATTGTGCGGCACGAGTATTGTGCACTGTCGTAAGCCGGCCAACGAATCACAAGTGTATTGTGGATGCGGGAAGCAAGACACTTTCGAGCGATCGCTGCGGGCCCGCGCCCGATAGTGGTTTTGGTTTAGTGGTCGAATACCCACAAGCCAAGATATCTCGACTGAGCGAAGAGCATGGAGAGATAGAATTTTTGGGAAGTGATTCGGCACCTGCGGTTGGTTCGCGATTGACGATTATCCCCAATCACATTTGCGTCTGTGTTAATTTACAAAATCACTTCTTTTGGCATGAAGGAAATGATCTACAAAAGCTGTCCGTGGATGCGCGGGGCTTACTGGTATAGTGTGTCCAAAAGACCAATAAATCGTTCACTGAAATGGTGCCAGCAACTGGATCTTGAATGACCCCATCCATCTGCTTGCCGAGACGGAGAATTTCGTATTTCAAATAGCGGCATTTGTGATCACTGATGCGCGGCTTAGCCATCACTTCAACTTGTTTTTCCACTCAGTTACATAGCTACTCAGTTGCATAGCTACTCAGCTGCATAGCTACTCAGCTGCATAGCTACTCAGCTGCATAGCTACTCAGTTGGTAGGACAAGCTGCGCGTAATGCTCGGCTTTCTAGCGATCCGTCGCCAAACTTGTGTGAGCGATTTCAACGACCAACTTGGCATCGTCCTGTGATGGAAGGTTCTTCGTCAAATCTTCCAAACGTCCTAGAATCACCGCAATAGCAGGTTGAGGTTTGCTTTTTTGAAGAGTGATACGTTCATGATTTGGGACGTGCCAACCGGTAGGGCAATGCGGCGAAAGCAGGAGATCACCGTGTTCGTCACAAGCCGATGAGGAAATTTTATCAACCACGACACTCTCTAAAAACGCGATAGCATCATGTATCTGTAGATGCACCCGCACGAATCCCTTCTTGAAACTTCGCGGCAGTCAATCGGACAGGCTGGAACGGAGGACACGTTAGGGAGTTCTGTGGTTGCAGGTGAGTCGACCATTCCATTTCATGGTTACGCGCCGTGACGTTTGGCCAGTTCATCGCGCAGCCGAGCGGCGAGTTCGTATTGTTCCTGATCCACCGCATCGCGCAAGCGTTCTTGCAACGTCTTGCCGATCGCATATTCTTCGCGCAGAGATTCTCTCAATTGAGTTAAACGGCCAACTAATTCGTCGTCTTCAAATTCGTCTTCGACTTCATGTTCGACAAAGACGGCGCGAATCTTTTCCAGGCCGCCATTGATTTCCGTTACGGCTTCTTCAGCGTTCGATTCTTCTAAAGCTGCCAGTGCAGCAGCTTGTGTTCGATGGAACAGAACGAATGGACGATACTGTTCATGATTCATCGTCCATTCGTCGTCTGGCGAATGTTCTTTGCAAAAATCCATCAGTGCCAGCGTGTGATCGGCATCTGCACAAGCTCGCCGATAATACTGCAATCGCAACCAAGAGATACGTCGATGGTAGTATTGAACAAACTCCCGATCGACTTCGAAGCATTGATCTTCGTCGAGAACCATTTCGGGATTCTTGGTTTCCGCATCCAAAAGAAAGCCGAGATAGGTAGGGAAACCACCAGGTTGAGTCCCATCGGGACGACCACGGGTTTCCATCTGCAACACGCCCATATCGACTCTCATTTGCACAACATCTCTGCCGTCGTCACCCTTAATGAGTCGGACGCTCAGCGAGTGTGGATCGAAGGACCAGTCCTTGAGAAGTTTGTCTAAGTTGGGATGCCGCATTTGTGTTTTCCAATCTTTTCGCGATCAGCGTCAGTAAGAGTATAACCACCTACTGATTAACGTGAAGGTTGGCGGATGTTGTAACGGACCGAAATTAGGTCACGCACCCCCAAACATGCGTATCATCCGTTAGACTCAACCGTTGTAGCCGTCGGCTAAAGTCGTCGGATGGTATGGTTAAGTCTATGTTAGAAAAGAGTTTGCGTCGAATTGGGTACACGCCCGCCGGCGATCTTTTTTAGGAGAAAACAGAACAAGTTGGACTATTTCTCTGTCGCGGAAGTTTGGGGGCTCGTATGGACAGTTGTTTTCGGGCTGTCGAGACCGCAGCGTTCCGATTGGACTTTAAGACGCGGAATCAACCAAGTTTCCGGAAAAAGGACAAAGCTGAATTCGCGGGAGATACGGATTTGAGTCTGTTGCATATCGCGATAGGCCAATTCAATTTGAGTGGCATAATCGTCACGATCCAACTTGACCTGCTCAGCGAGCTGACTACGAACCTCGTCAACTTGTTGGTGCCAATGAAGTTTGGCTCCTCTAGCGGGCATCTTGGAAAGCAGATTCCTTTGAAGTTGAAGAAGTTGGTCCTGTTGGCTGGAAGGCGTTTGTAAATACTTCTCAGGATGATACTGATGTTGCCGTTCTAATTGGCGTACCTTCAGCCATGTTGCTCTGCAGTTATGCCAAGTGAGATAATTGTGGGCACACGGATCAGCACTGGGGTTAAGGTTGCTGGGATGATTGGACATTCGCGATG
>JBILTA010000781.1:0-2626 GCA_044371785.1 Pirellulaceae bacterium
GCCCGTTTTACTAGCGCCAAACCCAACCCGGCTCCTTCCGGCTTAGTCGTCACCAGCGGCTCGAAAATGTTAGCTGCCACATCCTCTCGCACTCCAGGCCCATTGTCCGAAACCCAAATGCGCAACCTCTCATCGTCCAATCGATCGACGCGAATCGATACTTTATCAGCCTCTTGAATCGCATTGATACCCAAATTGCTCACTGCAGAAATCAAGCTTGCTCCATCACAAACTTCCATTTTCTTAGCATCGTCTGCAACCTGCCACGTTAGTTCAACTCCAAGATGATTGGCCATCACAGTCAGACTCGCGGCGATATGTTGCATACAATCTTCAATGGTAGCTGGCCTCTCAGCTTCTCGTTCTCCCTTGCCTACCCGCAACAACCTTTTGATGTACTCTTCTGCTTGTTGCATCTCTCTCAACGCAACATCGATTTCCTCTTCCGTGGAGGATTGTCGCCGTTGAAATAGTTCTAGAGCCATCCTCGCGCCCGTTAAAGTATTTCGCAATTGATGCGATAAACCACTGGCAAGCTGATTTAATACACGTGAACTTTGTTGCTGCCGCACCATACCCCACAACTGCTTCAGTTCTGCCGACATTTTATTGACGGATTGCTGTAACGCACCTACCTCATCGTTTTCAAGACTGTTTACGCTGTCGTTTTCAAAATCTCCTCGGGCTACCCGTCCTACATGCTGTTGCAACGATCGCAAACGCCCTATCCAGCGATTGGATAGATAATAGGCAACAGTCGCCAACACAAAAATCGTAGGAAGTGCGGTCGCCAATGGTAACAACGCAGCTCGATTACTTGTCTCGGCAACCCGTTTATGGTCAAAGAACACCAAGATTCGGTCGGTTGTGTCATTGCCACTCGATTGCTGATTACGCCGCACTTGATAAACATGAAAGCGACGTCCATCTAATTCGAGGATCTCACCATTTACCAACGTGCCTAGCGCCCGTCCCTCACTTTGTGTTTCGTCTGTGCCTCCGACCAACCACGACGGAAGCTCTATGTCCGTAAACGTCGAATACAATCGCTCGCCCTGACGGTCATAACTGATCAAATCCGACTGTGTCAGTTCCGCCAAAAGCTTCAGCACTGGCTCCGTCATGGGAAATGACGATTCACGTAGCGTTCGCTCCATTCCTGCAAATTGTCCGTCGACGGTTCGCTTTCCCCATTGCGAACCCAGCCAGGCGGACACAATTGCAACAATCACTGCAATGCACAATGAGGTCGTCACCAACGGAATCAACAGCCGAATTCGCAATGAGCGAAAAGGACGAGGGATCTGACTGTTGATCATAGATAGGCTGACATGCGAAATGCGGGCGAGAAAGAAGCGAACCAAACTAGCAGGGTTCTTATAGTATCCTGCCAGTTCGGCCTTTTTCGCAATAGTGATCAAACTCTAGAAGTAAAAGTTGCCAAAATTTGGGGCGGTACCGAAATGTTCCGTGGAAGAATTTCCGGAAATCCTATCGCTCAGGTCTAACTACGGTATTTCCCCAGTGACTTCGCCAAACGCTCGAGTCGCCAATGCACGCCAAGTGGCTAGATCGATCGTGTCTCCAATAGATTGCACCGAGCCATCCACTCGCAACACATTAACAACGCCTGGATGAAAGCTCCTTGAAGTGATCGCCGCATAAGTTGCCGCTCCAGCATTCCCATTGCGTCCTTCTTGCCATGAGTTATAGTCCGCTTGGGGATAGAGGACACCGCCGGTTGAGTAATAAACCAAACTGTTTGGAGTCAACGTTGCCGTGAAACCCGTATGATGCACTCGACCGTCAGGCCATTCTGTATGCCCCGTCAATTTAAAATCCGTTCCGGTGGCCACGTTCGCTTCAACTTGGGCACGATTCGTTGGAATCGCTGTTGAAACTGGACCTCCATTGCGATTGTAAGGCGTCCAAGCTTTCACTTCCGCTGCAAATAAGGTGTTACTTGTACCATCAACACAATCCGCGATGCGCAGGAAAGAGTTGGGGAAAAACATCCCATCTCCACCGGTTCTGGTCGCTGGGTTGTAAACAAACCAAGTTCCGAAATTGAAGCCATAGGTTGTCGGATACAAACTCGGCCTTCCGGCCCCCATCACTCGAATCTCATTGCCTCTAGCATCGCTAGGACAAATGTACGTCGGAATCTTTAGCTCGTGAATTGCTAACTGATTATCAAACGCAAGACTTAAATCCACTTGGTTGTAAACATTGCCTTGTTCCAAGTAGGGCAAAATGCGTCCGTGAACTCCCCACGAGCCGTTGTTTCCCGTCGAAGAAACATTGAGATTCACGATCACCGAAGGGGGAAACTTCTTGAAGGAACTTTCATAGTTCATCAGCGCCAAACCAATCTGTTTGAGATTGTTCGAGCACTGCATCCTGCGTGCAGCTTCTCGAGCAGATTGAACAGCCGGTAGCAACAAGCCCACTAAGATCCCGATGATCGCGATAACGACCAACAACTCGACCAAAGTAAAACCGCAGTTTCTTGCGACAAAATTCTTCAACACGCTATACTCCTATTCCCCAGCCAAAGCTCAGAGCTTTTCTATCATGACTGTAAATGGTGAGAAGAGCAAATACTGCGCCGATATCGCAAGAATAC
>JBILTA010000201.1:0-8552 GCA_044371785.1 Pirellulaceae bacterium
AGCTACGTTAAAAAATGTCGATGATCCATATGAACGACTGCGGGGATACAGCCATCGATTGCATGCTCAATGGGCCAGCGACCTGCAACAGCAAACCGGCATTGATACGGGCTTTCGAAAATGCGGCGGTTGGTATTTGGCTCGCACCAGAGCGGAACGAGCCACACTGATGGCTCAACGCGATCTATGGGAAGAGCAGGGGATTGAGGTTCAGCGAAGCGACCGCAACGAATTGATGCAGCGAGAACCCGCATTGGCGCAGATGGGTCATCGGGAAATTGATGTCGAAGGTTGGTTTGTGCCAGATGAATGCCAAGTTCGAAACCCGCGGCATCTGCAAGCTCTGAAGGCAGCGTGTTTGCAATTTGGTGTCGAGCTACGAAGTCACCATAAAGTCACCGGCCTGTCATGGGATGGGGATCGTTTGGGTGGCGTAAATATTGGTGAGCAAACAGTCAGCGGCGAACAATATTTTTTCACTGCCGGTGCATGGACACATCACATGCTGCAGTGGTTTGGGTTACCGAATGGTATTCTACCGGTGCGTGGTCAAATGCTGCTCTATCAAGTTCAGCCTGGTTGGCTGACGAGCATTATCAATGAAGGGCATCGATATTTGGTGCCGCGTGAGGATGGGCTTCTGTTGGTTGGCTCGTGCGAAGAAGAAGTCGGTTATGTGTGCGAAACGACTCCAGAGCAGATTGACGAATTGAAGGCTTGGGCTAAGTCGATGCTTGGTGATCAACTGGCAAGCGAACCGCTTCGAACTTGGGCAGGCCTAAGGCCTGGGGTTTTTGATGGCATGCCCTATATCGGTCCTCTGGCGCGTCATCCCAATGTATGGATCGCAGCGGGACATTTTCGGAGTGGTTTGCATTTATCCTGCGCAACGGCGGAATGTTTAGTTGCGCTGCTGAAGGGAGAGGAATCTCCCTGCGACTTAACGGCGTTTCGCCCCGATCGCTATTGGCAACCGAGCGTGACACAGTAAGATCGCAGGGGTTGGCCCAAGAAGATTTGTCCTGGCCTGCCAGTTTGTCGAACACGAGCTCTTCGTTTTCTTCTTCAGTAAAGGTCGAGAGGTGTTGTGAACTACTCTGGTTCGTTATGGATCAGAACAACACAAATGCCATCTTCTTCCGCGTCATCATAATATTGAATTTCATCCGACGTTTCGTCGCGACCGCATGGTATCTGCTCTATCACTTGAGTTACGTCATAGCCATGTTCGGCGATCATATCAGTGGCCAATTGGATCGCTTTAGTCACACGTTCACCCGACCAGAAATCGAGTTCCATTGGATCGTAGTCGTCACTAACAGCTTCGTTCGAGACCCAAGCGATGGCCTCTCGAGCTGAGTTTTCTGGGGATGTTCCACTTACTTCCAAAGCAAGTCGGTACACAGGGTACTTGGGCGAAATATGAAATACCAAAACTTCGCCATCCGTTAGAGCTTGCTCATAACATGAAAAGTATGGGTCATCGTCTTCGTAATCACTTTCCGTAACCATGCTAACTTCTTCGATTCCAACAACGCTCCAACCATCCGATTCGATTAACCTATTGGCTGTTTCTTCCGCTTCCACTTCATCTTCCGTATTGATCCAGCAGCTAACATAGGCTTCGCCGATCTTTCCGTGATCCGGATTTTCATCTGTTGTGACGGCGACGATCGTCAGAAAGTACATGTTATTGATCCTTTGCGAGCTGTTCTGTAAAGGTGGGTTGGGTAAATCGGAATAGACGACGAGCCGTGTAAGTTGGTCGACCATTATGTAACAAAAGCGGGGGAAAGCAAATTAGTGATCCATAGTGCGGTATACTAGTGCGGTATAACAGAAAAGCGGTAGCTGCGGTAAGCTATGCCTTTCGTGGCGAAAGGTGATTCGATAAACAGCGACAAGATGGAAGAGTGGACGGATGATCGATTGGGATCCAGAGATTGATGCTCCCGCAGCGGTGATTGTGGTTGGGGCGGGACCGATAGGAATCGAAACAGCTCTTTATGCCCGTTTCTTGGGCTATGATGTGCAATTGATCGATCATGGCAAGGTGGCCGGCAATGTGTTGAAGTGGGGACATCTCAAGATGTTCACCCCCTTTCATCGCAACTCGACTTCTCTCGGCTTAGCCGCTCTGCGAGCTCAAGAACCCGACCTCAAATTGCCCGACCCCAACGCTTATTTGACAGGGCAACAATATGCGAACGAATATTTGGTTCCCTTAGCTAAGACCGATCTCATTTACGACGGCGTTCATGTTCATAGTCGCATTGTCTCCATCTCACGCGTACAGTCACAAAAAGATGATTTGTCTTCGGGTGAGGAACGGGGGGGCGATGAGTTTCGCGTCTTGATAGATTCCAAGAGTCGCGGCCCTTGGACAGCCCGAGCCGATATCATTATCGATACGACCGGCAGCCACAGTTTGCCTCGTGGGTTGGCACCAGGTGGTGGTTCTCCCATCGAACCTGCAGAAGCGGACGACGTCATCAAGGCCGCATGGCTTGACGTATCAGGCAAGCAACAGGATTCGCTGCGTGGTAAACATGTGTTGATGTTTGGTAGCGGTCTTGAAGCGGCTCATTTGGCAATCGCCCTTGAGCAGTTATCTCTAACGCATCCAGAAACTAAATTGTCTTGGGTGACGTTGCCTGATGAAGATGGTAAGCCCGCCTTACGAGGTTTCGAGTGTGCAGCAGTTCATTCACCCTCGACCGAATTGAATGAACTTTACAGCAAGGCGAGTGGCCTGTTGAAAGGAACTTCTCCGGCAGTCGTTCCGATTGCAGCTTGGGGCATTGAACGTATCAGTCGAGTTCCGACCGGAGCTTTAGAGGTTACGTTGTTGACGGGTTTTGAAGAAACGCTAGCTCGAAGTTGTGATTTGGTGATTCGAGCCAATGGAATGAGGCCTCAATGGGATTTTGTCGATGCGCTCCGCATAGAACGGTGCGGTCAGACGGATGGTCCCAAGGGTTGTGCGGCAATTACGCTGCAGTCGAGTGAGACTCGGCAATGGTCGGGCACGGATTTGCTTACCACTGAGCCACATTATTACGTGTTAGGTTCCAAGAGCTTCGGTTGTCGCGAGGGTTTCTTGTTGCACGATGGTTACCAGCAAATTCGCAGTCTGTTTGCTTTGATCGGTGGGCGAGCTGACCTAGATCTTTATCAGCGGGCTTCGTTTAACTCCTAGCCGCAGCGGAGTTTAGGCTAGAGAAACCACAACAAGGACGAAGAACCACGGTTGGGATATGGGTCCAAACAAAAGAGCCATTCGTTTTCACGAATGGCTCTTCTGATTTACCTTAGCTGTAGTAATAGGTTCGCTTAGTTACCAGCGATTCCATCCCAATCCTCTTGAGCAAAAATGGCTTCTACGGAATCAAGATACTTAGCAGCGGTGATAGGTGGCGTCGCATTGATGCCAACTTTGTTCCAAGTGAACTTGCTGTAGGCACCAAGAACACGAACCAACGTGTTGCCCGAGTCATCGTTTACTTTAACGAATTGACCACGACCAAGCACCGTGGTGAAAATCTCTTCATTGTGATCCACGATAGAAACAACTAAGCGGCTTCCATCGCTGCTCAATACCATTTCAGCAAAAGCAATGTGGTCGTAACCTTCCATCGCTGCTGTCCAACCAGCGTTATTGCCTGGACGGATCAAGCCGAACATGCCATTGGTTCGTAGCGATGCATCGCGTGAATAAAAAGGCGATGCAAGGCTATCGAGTTGCAAGGCATACTTGAGTTGCAAGCCGTTAAGGGCGAAGTTGTAGTCAGTTGCTTGAACGTTGCCTGGAGGAGCAATATTGAGGGTGAATTGATTGGCAACGTTATCCGCATCACCATGGCTTCCCGTAATGTCAGCCCCATCCACCATATTTGTAGGTGGTGTGAAGACCACACGGTAGTTGCCTGGTGCAAGATTGTCGAAGCTATAAGAACCGTCAGCCAAAGTGTAAGTGGTCACGTCGACCGGTTCACCGAGAGCTGTGCCTTGCAAGCGAACCGCCACTCCACTGAGGAATCGTTCGTTATCGTCGATGTTGGTGTTACCGGTTTCTTCACCGTATACGACACCGGAGATTGAAGATGGTACGAAATCCTTCACGTCAACGTTGATGGTGCCCGTTGCTTCCAATGGGGCAGCCACACCATTGGTTGTGCCGTTGTCGCGGATGCGGTAACCGAAGGAATCGTTTCCGATAAAGTCTGGTTTAGGAGTGTAGCTGATGGTGCCATCGCCGTTGAGGGTGGCCGTGCCACGAGTGCCGGGCAACGCGAAAACTTCGATGATCGTCAAGGTTTGGCTGGACTCATTAGCTGGTCCGGTTGAATCGTTCGCCAAGAATCTGGCGGCCTCATAGACCACAGGGAAGTTTTTGTAAGCGATTACATTGTCGGTGTTTGCCGTTGGAGCGTCGTTGACTTCGGAAATTACCAAAGTCATGACGGCCGTGGCCTTCTTAGGATCTAGAGTACCGTTTGTGGTGCCGTTGTCGGTGATCTCGTAGCTGAAGCTATCGACACCATTAAAGTTATCGGGCGGCGTGTAGGTTGCATTCGTTCCGTTGATGACCACAGAACCGCCACGAGCTGTTGTGAAAGTTCCTGTGGTTATGGTAAGAGTTTGCGTCGCCTCGTCCGTCGCACCGACTGGCGCTTTCAGGTCGTTGTTCAAGAAGGCAGAGAACGGGATCGCAAAAGGGATGTCTTCAGTACCATTTACAGAATCGTTGGCTGCAATCGGTGCATTGTTCACTTCGCTTACGGTGATGGTCACCAGAGCAGAGTTAGAGTTTGCAGGAGCAGGAACACCTGCGGTGGTTCCATTGTCACGAGCGATATAGCTGAAAACAAAATCGCCGTTGAAGAAAGGATCCGGCGAGAAGACGACGTTGCCATTATTCAAGGCAACTGAGCCGCCACTGGACACTGCGGTGACACTGAAGATCGAGAGAGTTTGTGAGCTCTCGTTGGCTGGGCCCTTCACATCGTTGGAGAGTATTGAAGAGGCTGCGATGTTGAAGACAACATCTTCGACCGAGTTGAGTTTATCACCGTTTGCTGTCGGAGCGTCGTTGACTTCGGTTATGGTGATGAACACCGTCGCTGTTGAATTAACGCCGATTCCGGCAGTGTCATTGATGGTATAGGTAAAGCTGTCGGTCCCATTGAAGTCAGCCGTTGGCGTGTAAACTAACACGTCGTCTGTTAAATCGGAGGGCGTATTATTCTCGTTGCGAGTTAACGTGCCATTAGCCGGCGAAGTGAACGACAACAACGTTGTTTTAAAGTTGCCAACATTGGCCAAGTCATTCGACATCACGTTCATCGGGAAGTTGGTCGAATCTTCAGGCAGCGTATACCGGTCGGTGCGGGCACGCGGACGAATCACTGGGATTACGTCAATCGTTACCGTTGCTGTGTCTGTTTTTCCACCACCGTCCACGATCGTGTAAGTGAACGTATCCAAGCCGATGTAGTCAGCGTTGGGAGTGTAGAGCAGCACCTGTCGTCCACTGACCGTGCCTAAACGTACCGATCCGTTGGAGGGTAGCGTAAAGTTCAGAATTGAAATAGAGTCGGACTGAGTTTCGCCTGAACCAGGGCTATCATTGAGCAAAACGTCTAGTTCGTTATCGGTCGAAAACTCGTCGATGTCGTAGTTGTCATCATTGGCGACTGGTGGATCGTTATCAGCGGTAACCGAAATGGTCACAACACCGGCAACTGCCGCCGAGAGCACTGGTGAGCCAGTGTCTTGGATGTTGTAGGTGAAGGTGTCTGTACCAGAGAAATCCAGTGGCGGAGTGTAAACGAGGTTGTTGCCAACGATCTGCACAGTACCACCTTGAGCACTGGTGCCAGAAATGGAGGCCGCCAGTAATGTAACGTCTTGGTTAGGACGTTGTTCGTCAGTGGCGGTTGCAGGGCCCGGAAGGTCGTTCGTTAAAATCGAACTGATGGCAATGGTTCGAGCGGTATCTTCGACGGCACCAGTTACGGTGTCGTTGACAGTCACAGGGGCATCGTTTACGGCTGAGACGTTTACGGCGACTGTCGCATAGTTGGAAAGTAGGTTAGGCGTACCGTTATCGCGAACTCGATAGCGGAAGCGGTATTGGCCGTTGAAATCAAGAGCTGGAGAGAAATCGACATTGCCACTGCCGTTCAGGGTGACGGAACCGCCGGCGGTCAAGCTTTCGACATCGTTGATTACAAAGCCATCGGATTCGCCTGGGCCGGGAGTATCGTTTGGCAAAAGCTCATTGGCGTCAATCGTGCGTGGTGTATCTTCAACTGCGGTGACGGTGTCTGGATTAGCGACAGGAGCATCGTTAACAGGGGTTACCTGGACTCGTACAGTGGCCGTCGAAGTGTCTACGGGCGAATTGGTATTGCTGATCGTATACGTAAATTGATCCGGACCGAAGTAATTGCTGTTAGGGCGATAAGCGATTTGCTGGCGGCCCGAGACAGTGACGATATTGATCGTGCCGTTGGCTGGGGAAGTGGTCCCCGTAATCGTAAAGTTGCCCGCTGGCGGATTGATGATGGTCGTGTCATTGGCCAGCACATCAATGTTGGTAAAACCCGAATCTTCGGCGACTGTTGCCGTATCGTCCGTCGCGGTGAGGTTGCGAACGACTACAACGGTGAGTGTGTCAAATTCGATTTGTGCTTCTTCGAGTGGTAAGTCATCGCCGGGAACGCTCGAAAACAAACCGACAGGTACAACGGTTTTTTCGGCATAGGTCTGACTGAAGGTGGAGGTGCCTACGTCAACCGTTTGGAAGAACAAGGCAAACGCAGGTTTCAAGAGGTCCGGTTCTGGGTCAGAAAAAGCTTCTTTCGTAGCACCGATATTGTTGAAGGTACCAGCGTTGGGAATCGTAACACCGTTGGTGGTAGCAACCGGAAATTCTGGCGGCGTCAACCAATCGATCGTATTACGGAATGCACCGACGTTCATAGGGTCAGCAGGAAAAAAGTTATCCTGGACCGTACCGGATGGAACGTTGGTGTTGGAAGTGTTGAGGTTACTGAAGTTACCCGTGACCGGTGAAACGTTGGTATCCAAAAGGTTGTTGTGGAAACTGATCATGTAGGAGCGAGTGCCTGGGTTGTTGCGAACTTTGAAGTTCGAAGAACCTATGATCGGATCCAACGCTGTCTTGATACGAGTTGCCATGGTTGCGGCAACCGTCGAGAACGTGATGTTCGAGGTTGTTTGACCGTTGTAGGTCAAGGTAAAGGTACCACCAGTCACTTCATTGGCCAAAGTCAGCAATTGAGTTTCGCCGACAATCAACCGAATGGTGCTGGGACTCGAATTAAGAATGTTGGTACCAATCGAGAATACGCCTTCAGGCGTTGGACGAATGTCCTGAATACTGGTTAGCAAGCGAAAACGTGTATTGACGGGCAGGGTAAATCCGGGAAGCGGATTACCGGCCATGTCTGTTTTCGTGAGATCCAAACGAGCCAGAGCCCCTTCACCTTCGGCACCAAGTTTATTGATGACATTCAGCGCGTCGATGGCATTCAAGTGCCCGTCCGCATTTACGTCCAGAAGTTTGCCACTCGGCAAGTCCGAGCCATCTGGATTGAGTGCTTTGGCTCCACCACCGGAATTAAGTGCATTGATGATGATCAATGCATCCATTGCGTTGACGTTTCCATCGAAGTTGGTGTCAACGGGTTCGTCGTAATTGTGGTACGGATTAAATCCATCCGCCGACATTAAGTCACGTCGTTCTAGGGTTTCTGTTCGAAGTTGGCGTCGGAGCGCATCCTTAAGCCGATTTGGGGAGCGAACAGAAGTCTTGGCTCGACTGTTTCGACGCTTCATATTCATCATGTAAACCAGTGGTAGACGAGACTGAAAACTGAGACCAACATCCTGGAGTTTATCTTGGTCCCTTAAAAGTGGTGCTTTTAAGGGAGCATGGCGGGCTTGCCTGGATCTGCCGTGGACCAAAATTCCGTTTCAGGGTGGTTGTTGGAGCCCATCGAGAACTCGATAGACTCGTTTCAGACTAATTGGCCTGAAAAGGCAATTCAATCAAAAGGCCTTCCCTGAAAATTGAAATCCAGAAAAACGCGCAGCTTTTCCTATATTTCCTAGTTTATCACATAAACGGTTTGTGTCTAAGGCTTGGCTAGGTTTAGAGTCGGGGATGTTGGTTTGGTTCCCACGATTGGTCGGGAAATCGGCAAAAGTCATAAAGTTCGCGTGACCAACCCATCCAGGACTCGCCTTTTGCTAGCCAAAGTCGTCCCATTCGGTCATGACCAGATCGATCATGAGGGAATGATCATGTTCATGATCGTGGTCCTCATCTTCATGTTCCATCTCATCTTCATCCAAGATGGCTGGGATCCAATGATAACGGCTTGGATTCACATATCTGGGGCCCGTTAATGTAGGTGTACCCATTTGGACTATATTTTGGAGGCGTCCGGAAGGAAGAGCGTATCGGCGCACTGTTGACTGTGGGTTGTCTAAGGCGGCAGCTTCACCTTCGGCAGTTCCTC
>JBILTA010000782.1:0-2625 GCA_044371785.1 Pirellulaceae bacterium
CCTTCTCGATCGAAAGGTGCAGCAGGAAAACCGATTCGATTCGAGAGCACGGAAGCCGATAAGTCGTTATTCCGCTGAGACTTTATAACGTTGTCTTTTTACGTACATTTGTACGTCCTACGCCATGGCCGATATCTTATCAACTCATTGCGGCTCGGTAAGAGTTTCTTGGATAGCATATCAAACTCCCGCCGCTTCGATGATGACTAGCCACGCCATAACTGGCGAAGAAACGGCATAAAGCCATTTCTTCGCCGCCGCCTTGCAGGCATGAAGGATTCCTCGAAAAGTTGTATCCGCAACGACATCGCTAGCTTTGATTCGAATAGGGTAATTGAGGATGCCAGGGCTCGGTCGTAGCGACTCCGCGAGCAGATCGCGATAGAGAGATTGCACTAGCAGATACCGATTTACCGAAGCAGCTCGCAAGAGTGCCGAGCAAGCTGCATTGACTCAACTCGATTCCACGTTTGCTCAAGCGACCCAAGACAAAGAAGCCTCGATCGCAGGGGCGGAACGTCCTTACGATCAAGTCGTGGCTTCACTTGACGCACAGCACGGTTCAGCATCTTCCAACGGTGACACCGACGTCGAAGGGGCCACTCGCCGCAGCGCGATTAAGACTCGTAGCACTACGCCTCGATCATGAACCGAAACGCGTTAGCGTCGGAAAGGTAAAACCGACGCCAACGCGTTCGGCTAAGGAGACCAAACAGAGCACCCGGTAGGCAAACGAGAGGCTCGATGGTATTTTTACGCAATTAACACATTTAGCCGTGAGCCTATTAGCTGACGTGCGTGTCTTGTTGGAACGGTTGACTTCTTTCCCGAAACCGGGAACAAATGACAACCCCTGGGAATTAGTAATCGTAAGGAGTGCTTGTAATGAGCGAGAGTGGAGATTTATGGGGCCGTGCGGAGGTCCTGTGCGATCGGTTGGTTCAACTACGAGACTCTCTTTGACTTAGCTCAAAAGCTCGATCGAATCCATGAACTCGAAAGCCGAATGTCGGACCCTACCTTTTGGAACAACCAAACGGCGGCTCAGACCTTAGTCGGTGAAATCAAACATCTCAAGAATGTGGCGTTGCCTCTCAAGGAAGCGATCGCTTCTTCGGCAGACCTTGAAGGCCTTTTGGAGATGGCCAAAGAAGAGCCTGCCATGAAGGACGAAGTCGCCGCAGAAATCCGTCGACTGGAACAAATCGCCGACGAAATCGAGCTGCAATCGCTCCTCAGTGGCCCTCATGATAATTGCGACGCTATCCTTAGTATCCATGCGCGTGACGGTGGCGTAGATGCCAACGACTGGGCTGATATGGTGCTCCGTATGTATGCCGCTTGGGCCTCGAAACACGATTACAAAATCGAACTACTCGACCGGCAAGACAACGAACAAGCAGGCATCACTCAAGCCACGATCGCGGTTCGTGGCCCGATGGCCTACGGATATCTAAAAGGCGAAGAAGGGATGCATCGACTAGTCCGCATCAGCCCTTTCAATGCGGAAGGCAAACGACAAACCAGCTTCGCTGCGGTTGACGTATCGCCCGAACTCGATGACTCGATCGTCATCGATATCCAAGATAAAGATATTCGTGAAGATACCTATCGATCGAGTGGAGCAGGGGGGCAGCACGTCAATAAAACCGATAGCGCCGTTCGCCTCACTCACATCCCTACCGGTACCGTTGTCGCTTGCCAAGCGGAACGTAGCCAACACAAAAACCGGGCTACGGCCTACAAGATGCTTAAGGCACGTTTGGCTCGCTTAGAGGAAGCGAAACGAGAAGCCGAACAAGCAGAGAAGTACAAGAATAAAGCTCGAGTCGGATTTGGATCACAAATTCGCAATTACTTCTTGCATCCGGATCAACGAGTGAAAGATGCCCGCACCGGTTTCCAAATGGGGAGCTTTCATGCGGTGATGGATGGCGAGATCCAAGGCTTCTTGGACGCCTATTTGCGCTGGAGTGTCCAAGAGGATGCAAAACTTGCTGAAGAGTAGGATGGGTGACGCGGTCTGAAATCGAAAACCTCGATCGTGACTTAGATCGCGATCGAAGAGCTAGATTTTCATAGGTATTCCATGGACCGCAGAACACACCGCGCGTTTGACTTAATCATGAACCGCGATTCATGCGATTGCGTTGGGCGGCCTAGCGTGCCGTCCAACCACCATCGACCATCATCATACTTCCGGTGCAAAAACTGCTGCATTCACTCGCTAAGAAAATCGCCGCCCCTTGAATCTCAGGGAGTTCACCCCAACGCCCCAAAGCAACTGCGCCGACAATAAACTTCTTTGCTTCTTCTGTCTCAGCAATCGGTTCGTTCATGGGCGTCAAAAACGGACCGGGACAAATAGCATTCACCGTGATTCCGAACTCTGCCAACTCCAAACCCAGCGCGCGAGTCATCTGGACGACCGCCCCTTTGCTGCTGGCATATGGCGTTCGGTTGCCTAGCCCAACAACGCCTAAGGTACTCGCCAGATTAATGATGCGTCCGTATTTCGCTTTTTTCATGTGAGGTACAACGGCCCGAGATACCAGCCAAGGTCCATTCACATTGGTGGCCATCACTTGCGAAAACTCTTCTTCACTCAAAGTATCGATGGGGCCG
>JBILTA010000202.1:0-8537 GCA_044371785.1 Pirellulaceae bacterium
CTTCGGGAAGCTGCGTTTGTTCATACTCAGTGAGTTGTTTTTCTGCGTTGGCCACCCTTTGCTCATACTCTGCCTTCCACTGAGCCGTTTGTTTCGGATCAAGATCGAGCTCGGTTTCCGAGCGAATAGCTCGGGAGAAATTGGCGGCGAAACGATAATAGTCACTCCCTGGGATAGGGTCGAATTTGTGCGTGTGACAACGTGCACAACCTACAGACAAGCCCAGCACCGATGTGCCGAGCGTATTGATCATGTCATCCAATTCGTCATATCGTGAGGTTTCAAATTCAGCTTCCGTCAACTGAGTGGGAAAAGCTCCGCCGCCTAAAAAACCTGTCGCCATAAGCGCCATTGGGTTGTTAGGCTCCAATTCGTCACCTGCGATTTGCCAACGTATGAAATCGTTATACGGTAGATCTTCATTGAGAGCACGAATTAGAAAGTCGCGATAGTGAAATGCCGTCGGCCGATCATAATCTTGTTCATAACCATGCGACTCGGCAAATCGAGCGATATCTAGCCAATGACGCGCCCACCTCTCACCGTATTGAGGTGATTGCAACAATCGATCGATCCATTTGTCGTATGCCAACGGATCTGGGTCTGCCACAAAGGCCTCGACTTCTTCAGGTGAAGGAGGAAAGCCAATCAAATCAAAGTAAGCTCGACGAATGAGACGACGTCGATCGGTAATGTTATTGGGCTGAATTTTTAACTCTAGCAACTTAGCCAATACAAAACGATCGACGGGAGTCTTCACCCAGGCTTTTGCGGCTGCTGATGCTTGATCTAAGGCTGGTGGAGCGGAGGGTGTGAGTGGACGATAGGCCCAGAACTGACGATCTTGTTCGGAAATCGCAGAAGGTTTAGTGTTATTGCCAGGTGACGTTTCGACGAGAGGTTTGGTATAAGCCGCCCCCAGCTCCAGCCATTTTTGAAATGCGGCCAGTTCTTCGTCCGAAAGTTTTTCGCCTTCTTTGGGCATGTGGGGATCAGAGTCGTGACGCACGACAGCCAACAGGTGACTCCCTGCTACATCCTTTAGATCGAGCAAGCCACTGGATAAAAGCGCTTCTCGGGAAGAGATGTCGAAATCACCTTCGAGGTTTTTACCGCCGTGACAATCGAGACAACGCTCTCGCAATATCTTTTCCACTTGATGGCGGAAAAGTTCGGACGCGGCTTTCATTTGCACCGCATGATCGGGTGCGACCTGCTCCCCTTCTTGTGCAATAGTCGGAAACGAAACGAAGAGGCAAGACATCACTAAAGTGAAGTTTAGCGACAGCCAGGCGACAAATTTGTGTGCTCGCATAGACGTTGGCTCTTGGGGAGGGAAAAGGTGGCGCGATATTCCACGACCGAGTTTAAGGTGGGGCCTCGGTCTTCGCATCACTTCTCGCGGAACAGCAGTCCCTTATTGTAGCCGAACAACCGCGAGAATCGAAACATTTTGCAGGTGAGTGCGACGAAAGAGTCTTGGGAAAGCTTGGGTTACGACGATTTCTTAGACTTTTTCGCCATTTTCACGGCCCAAGGCAGGAAGAACAAATACATTCCAGAAATCCACAGCACCAACACAATGACCGCCGAAGGAAAGAAAATCCACAACTTTGCCAAGTCATGAAACCAAGAGCCATCATGCATTGCCTCGAGCCAATCGGAATTGCGATAGGCGACTTGCAGCACCTTCCCGTTTTGTGAATCGAGTTGAATTTCGTAATAGTTCTTAGCCTGAACCTTGATAATGCCTTTGTCGGGGCGGATATCAAGCCGTTCGATATCTTCCCAAGATTTAATGCTTGCTTCGGGAACTGTCTGGCTGTTAGCGAGAATTGTCTCAAACGAAATTGCGAGGGCCCAAGGAGTCCCTTTTTGGGTCGGCGGCTGGACGAAATGCCATTCTTTTTTCAGTTGCAGCAGGAGCCCGGTAACCAAAACAATCAGAAAGGGCAACGCGACAATCAAAGCGCCCCAGCGATGCGATTTACGCATCAAAAACCGCGCGGCCCACAGCAAATTACCCACAAACCACCTCAATCACACATCTGTCCACTAAATTTTTCCTGCTGTTAAGCCTGTCGGACATAAGCCCTTTTCCTGTATACTAACCCAACCGAACGCAGCTCGAAACCGTTTGCTTGAAACAGTTTCTGAGCGCCGAAGTCAAAAGAGGACAATGATTTGGCGACAGTCCCTACCTCTGAAGCACCTGTGTCGAACGAACCGAATTCCAGCGGAAGGACTGGCATGGTAAATCCCCTCAGTTCCACCTCCCCAAATGAAGCCACTGGAAATTCCGGCCAGGGTTCTTCGGTCGTGAATCCACCGCATGGACTGAAAGTCGCTGCCAAACCGACTCGAAATCCGGGAGATCCACCCAAAAGTGAATCGGTTCGCCAGCGTCTCAAGAACTATCAACCTTCGGGCCGCAGTCGACTCACCAAATTGACCGGCATCAAAATCGCTGCTACTGGCAGCTTTGTTCCCGAACGTATCGTCCCGAATGAAGAACTCGCCGTCCTAGGTTGCGATAGTGACTGGATCGTGCAACGAACGGGCATCAAAGAGCGCCGGTATGCTGCAGCCGATGTAGCCACCAGCGACTTAGCCATCGCTGCTGCCAAAGACTGCCTCGCTCGAGCGGGCGTGAGTACCAGCGATGTGGACTTGATCGTGGTTGCAACGATAACACCTGATCAACTTACCCCATCCACTGCTTGCTTGGTTCAGAATAGCTTGGGCTGCGTTTGCCCAGCCATGGATGTCAACGCAGCATGTGCAGGTTTTATGTATGCACTCGTCACTGCGGCCCAATTTGTGAAATGTGGCACCGCTCGCAACGCTTTGGTTATTGGTGCTGAGGTGATGAGCCGCACCGTAAACCCTGCGGATATCAAAACCTTTCCGCTTTTTGGTGATGGGGCAGGAGCCGTGTTGCTCCAACCAGGCGATCATGCAGAGCAAGGCTTCGCTGCTTATACACTTGGTGCAGAAGGTGTGGGGGCATCCGCTCTTTGTATTCCAGGTGGTGGAAGTCGCGAACCACTATCGGCGGAAAGCCTCAATACGGGCCGCCAATACTTAGCGATGGATGGACGCACCGTTTTCAAATGGGCTGTTCGAGTCATCGAAGATAGCACCATTGATGTCCTCGGTTTCGCTGGCTGGAAACCAAGCGATCTGCAATGCGTTATCCTGCATCAAGCCAATCTTCGCATCATCGATTCGGCGGTGGAAGATTTTGAATTCGAACGCGATCGCTTGCTAATTAACGTGGACCGTTTTGGCAATACATCCGCTGCCAGCATTCCCTTGGCTCTCGATGAAGCGGTCAAGGAAGGGCGAATTCAACGAGGAGATAAACTACTGCTGAGCGGTTTCGGCTCAGGTCTGGCTTGGGGCACCGCCGCCGTTTGCTGGTAAATCGCGGTTTCTGAAACTTTCTATTTCAAACGGATGTAAATAGACTGGGTTCGTGGTGACTCGGAACTTTTTTCGTCCATTGGTCAGTAAAAAATGCGATCTCTTATCAAGTGGCTCATTATTCTAGGTGTTCTGGTCGGCGTCGGCGTTGCCGGATACGGCCCCGCAGTTAAGTACTGGCGTGAACGAACCAAGATTCAATACCGAACCCAAAAAGTAGACCGTGGCGATATCACCCTGGTAGTCAACTCAACAGGCGAAGTGCAGCCGGTACAAAAAGTATCCATCGGTTCGGTTGTGTCAGGCCCCGTTGAAAAACTCAATGTAGATTTTAATGATCCCGTAAAGAAAGATCAGGTTCTCGCAGAAATCGATCCCAAGCTGTACGAATCAGCGGTGCTACGCGATAGGGCTATTCTCAAAACGCGGGAAGCAGAAGTCCTGCGTGCCAAAGCCCGTTTGCAACAATCAATCAATGCGGAAAAACGGGCCGCTGATCTACAAGCCATCAATGCCGACTTCATCTCCGATACCGAACTCGATGAGATCGTATTCAACAAAGCCGCCCAACAAGCCGAACTCTCGGTGGCAGAAACCAACGTCGAACAAGCGAAAGCGAATTTAGATAACTCTCTTACCAATATGGGCTACACCAAGATCCTGGCGCCCGTTGATGGGATCATTATCGATCGCAAAGTTGATCAAGGCCAAACACTCGCCTCACAATTTCAAACTCCCGAACTTTTTGTCATCGCACCCGACCTCGATAAAAAAGTAAACATCTTTGCTTCCGTCGATGAAGCCGATATCGGCTTGATTAGCAAAGCGAAAGATGAAGGACAACCCGTTCGATTTACCGTGGATGCTTACCCCAATGAAATTTTTGAGAACGGGATCATTAGACAAGTTCGGCTCGCTAGTACAACGGAACAAAACGTAGTCACCTACCCCGTTGTAGTCGAAACGTCGAACGAAGGTATGAAGCTTCTGCCGGGTATGACAGCGAACCTATCGTTCCAAATCGAAAAGAAAACCGACGTCATCAAAATACCGAATGCCGCCTTGCGGTTTTATCCAGACCGCGCCCAAGTGCATCCTGACGATCGCACGATTCTAGATGGAGTTTCCGAAGAACGATCCGAAGATAACGTCGCCAGCAACCAGTCCGCATCTGAAAAATTCGATGCGAACCAGAAACGCTCAGAACGTTATGTGTGGTATCAAGATGGAGATTTCTTGCGTGCGATCAAAGTCCGTATCGGTATCTCTGACAGCCGCTACACGGAATTGCTCGATAAAAGTATCGACGTCGACAAAGAACTGGTTATCGGTGAAAAACCTAAGGAACAATAAACTTTTTCACCACTCAAAATTAAGCCAAGGGAATACGACATGAGAATTAGCCTGAATTCGTGGCGATCACGAATCCGTAACTTTGCCGGCCTAATGGCAACATGCGGTCTAGTGATTTTATCGACCGCTAACGCTCGCTCGCAGGATGCAACCGCGTCGAACAGCGGAGAAAAATCAATTGCGACTCACATTGAAAAAATGTGTCGAGCATCAAAGCAAGAACGCGTTGCACTGCTCGGCGAAATTCTTGAAGACAATAAAATTGAATATCGAATCGAAGAGTTTAAACGCGGACAAGCGCAAGGCAAGAACTTGATTGTCGATGTTCAAGGCGAAGGGAATGTCACTCCACCTGCTGATGGAACAGCATTGCCCAAATGGCTCGTCATTGGAGCTCACCTAGATCGAGTTGAGCGAGGTCAAGGTGCGGTTGATAACGGAGGCGGTTGTGCCGCACTGATCGAACTCATCCATCGCTTGCGTCAGAAACCACTGGCCGACATGCGGATCACGGCCGTCTTTTTTGACTTAGAGGAAAACGGATTATGGGGCTCGGCGGCATATGCCAAGGCGCTGAAGGAAAAGCCCTACTTGGTCATCAATATGGATGTGTTCGCCTACGGCGATGAAGTTTGGCTGTATTCTCCTAAGGCCGATCATCCGCTGGTAAAAGCTGCTGAAAAAGTTGATCCAAACCATCCATTTACTTTTGATTTCGCGGAAGCATATCCACCGAGCGATCATTTGTCTTTTCTGCAAGAGAAGGTGGATGCGGTTTCTTTTTCGCTATTGCCACCCGATGAAGTCGATGAGCTCGAGAAGATGTTTGGTGGCGATCGCACGATTCGCCCCAAGATCTTGGCTTTGATCCATACCCCTGATGATTTACCAGCGAAGGTCAAACCGGCTCAGATGCTTTCAGGCATCAATTTTATGGAAGAGTCGATTCGCGTATGGCACAGCGAACTGAAATAGTTCAGCCTTGCGGTTTTTCCCATCGACCAGCGGCTTGGTCGATGGGATATTTTTGGGCATTCTTCTTCATCTTGGCTGTGAGGGCCTGGGCTAAATCAAGCTGCATTACGTTGGCCAGCGCCAAAATATAGGCGAGGCAATCGGCAACTTCTTCGGCGATCTTTTCTCTCTCGCCCGGCTGATGGACGACTTGGGCTGATTCTTGCAAGCCCCGCCACTGGAAGTGTTCCATGAGTTCGGCTGCCTCTATGGCCAAGGACATAGCCAGGTTTTTGGGGTTGTGAAACTGCTCCCAGTTCCGCTCATGAACAAACGTAGCCACAACACTGCGGAGTGCCTGAACGGAGACTTCAGCATCGTTGGTTGGCTGTAACGCTAATTGAACCTCTTCCGGAAGTTCATTTTTTGCATTTTCGGACATGCTCAAACCTCTTCATATTGAGCCCACTTTTGGGGCACCCGCACTTTCGCACCATACGGCAGGGCTCGTCGATTCCTTAGGAATATTCCCGCTTTAGCCCCCTTCTTATACGTTGACAAAAGTTGATAATAGCCGAAGATCGATCCGCAGTACGATCGTGTTGGTGAAATTACTAACGTTCAACGCTAGATTCAATAGTTTTCGAGGAGATTACACATGTCCGTGCTTGTACAAAAGCCTGCTCCTGACTTCAAAGCCACAGCCGTTATGGCCGACGGGAGTTTCAAAGAAATCAGTTTGGCAGACTATCGTGGCAAGTATGTTGTCTTGTTTTTCTATCCGCTCGACTTCACCTTTGTTTGCCCAACCGAAATTATCGCTTTCTCCGATGCCGCAAAATCGTTTGAAGCACTCGGCGTTCAGCTCTTGGGCGTTTCGGTAGACAGTCACTTCAGCCACTTGGCTTGGCGCAACTTGCCGCGCAACCAAGGTGGTCTCGGCCAAGTCGATTATCCATTGGTTGCCGACTTGAATAAGTCGATTGCCCGCAGCTATGACGTCTTGGTGAACGATGCCGTCGCCTTGCGTGGCTTGTTCTTGATTGACAAAACAGGCGTGGTCCGACATCAGGTGGTCAACGACCTACCGCTGGGCCGTAGTGTCGATGAAGCCTTGCGTATGGTTCAAGCTCTACAATACTTCGAAGCCAACGGCGAAGTTTGCCCAGCCAACTGGAAAGAAGGTTCTCGCACCATCAAACCAACTGTTGACAAGAGCAAAGAATTCTTCCAAGCCGAATATAAGTAGGGAAGATAATTTTTAGTTTTCAGTGGTTCAGTTTTCAGTGGTTCAGTTTTCAGTTTTCACACTGAATCACTGAATCACTGAAACACTGAATCACTGAATCACTGAATCACTGAATCACTGAATCACTGAATCACTGAATCACTGAATCACTGAATCACTGAATCACTGAATCACTGAATCACTGAATCCATCCCATCTATTTTTGCGGCGAGTATGAAATCGTTTTCGCTTAAGCCGCCGATGGCGTGCGTCCAGATCTCAACTCGCAACATTCGATAGCTCTCGATATGCACATCGGGATGATGTGCCTCTTCTTCTGCCAATGCCCCGATGGCATTGGCCTTCGCTAAACAATCCACAAAGTTGCGTAACTTCCAAGACTTGGAGATCTTCTTTCCCGAGTCATCGAGTTGCCAGCCGTTAAGCCCATTCATCCAGTTCCGAGCCTGCTCAATCGAACATGCATCCACACCACCCTCACAGGGCAGGCACTTCTTCGCCCGAAATGTAGCTCCCAATACTTCATCACTCATGGACGACGACCTCCGGTTTATTGATAACAACACTCGTACTTTTTGCGTAATTTGTCCCTCTGGGATACAATAGTGTAACGGCAATTAGCTGAATCCAGAGCCAGCATGCCCTTCGCCGAAGATAGAATTGGGTTTCGTTGCGAGTTTTCTTATTGTTGCCAATCGAAGTTAGAATGATTTTTCCGAACAAGACTGCTTTCATTCTCTCGTTCCGTACCTTGGCATTATTGATGTTGGGAGCACTCGCCACGCCACTCCATGGCGATGATGCCGAACTTGCCCAGCAATGGCAATCCGTTCAACCTTTGCTCGCTCAACACTGCGGTGATTGCCACACAGGGGATGACGCACAAGCGGGCATTCGCCTGGAGAAATTCGAAACCCCTGGCCAGATTTTGCAAGCAAGAAAAACTTGGCTCAAAATCAGTCAACAAATCGAAGCTGGCATTATGCCACCGGCGCAGAGTGAGCCAATACCTGCGGCCGAAAAGGTAAAGATCTTGGAATTCATCCAAGCGGCCACGAATGCAGTCAATTGCGTTAAAGACCCGAATCCAGGCAAGGTCACTGTTCGTCGGTTAAATCGCTTCGAATATGCCAACACGGTTCGGGACCTGACGGGGGTAGATTACGCTAAAGCACTTGAGTTCCCAGGCGATGACGTCGGGTATGGGTTTGACAATATCGGTGACGTTTTGACTTTGCCTCCTATCTTGCTGGAAAAGTACATCGAAGCTGCGGCAGAGATTTCGAAGGCGGCAATTGTTATTCCACCATCCAGCAAGAAGCATAAGAGTGAATGGACCGGTTCGCAATTAAAGATCGATAAAGGTGGGCAAGCAAGCGGCAACTTCGCTTCACTTAGCAGCGCAGGTGAAGCTTATGCACAAGAACAGATCCCCTGGCCTGGCATGTATAAATTGGTTGTCACCGCCAGTGGAGACCAGGCAGGTGATGAACCCGTTAAGGCAGCTGTGGTGGTTGATGGCAAGCCCATCAAAACTCTGACGATTCCCAACAAA
>JBILTA010000783.1:0-2619 GCA_044371785.1 Pirellulaceae bacterium
ATTCATTGCGACCTGGGATGGCTAATTCATCCAAGCGTTTGGTGATTTCCGCTTTCGAGTCGGGATGAAATTTATGTTCTGTTTGAGGGCCGATTAGGTGTGGTAGTTCGATACCCTTGGATCGCATTGAGGCTTCCATGACGTCAGCGGCTTGTTTCTGGCGATCCAATTCGCCGCTGTAGGCGATGGTGGGTAGAAACCGTAGATTCGAGCTCCAATCGGGGCAATCATACCAGTGCAATAAGGACTTCTGAAAAGGAGTCGGTTTGAATTCTTCTTTTTGGAAGATCCTCAAGAATTCGGTGGTCTCGCAGAAACCTGCGCCAGGTGTCGCAGCGAACCAAGTTCCCGGATAATGCACGGCCATCTGCCAACAGCCGGCACCCCCCATCGAAAAGCCACGAATGCTGATTCGATTTTGGTCAATGGGTAGCAGGTTTGACACAAATTGCATTGCTTCCAAAACGTCGACCTCACCAGCAAATTTAAAGGCGTTGCTATATCGACCGTAGGGATGCAACACGATCGTGTTAGCTGGTGCAAATTCGCCCGTCTGTGTGTGTCGACGCTGTAAAAATCCTACCTCTCCGGATCGTTCGTCGCGACCATGTAACCAAACATCAAGTCGCATGGGTTGTTTCGCGTCTGGAATCCAACTCTCAGGTAGAACCAAACCGAATGGTTGGAGCGATTGATCGATATCCGACTTAAACGCTCCAATGAGCAAACGACTCCCATTCTTTAACGGAGCGTTGTGTGCTAACAGCTCGAACCCTTTTTTCCCATCCTTAATCGCTGCCAGTCGTTGTTCCGCGAGTGAAACCAGCGTATTGGCAAACTCTATTTCGGCGTCATTATAAAACATTTCTTCTTCAACGGTCATTCGTACCGCTCGCAAAAGACCTTCGACTTGCCATAGGTCTGAAGCCTCGGTTTTTTCAAGCGTCTTTAGGTCGCTGAGAATTGACGCAGATTTACGGTTCCATTGTTCCAGTTTGTCGGCGGGTATGGCGACGCCTTTCGGTGGCACGAGCCGGACGTTTTCGGGAAAGTTGTCATCGGGGCCATCGGCCCGCAAGTCAATGGTCCAAGCTGACGTGAGTAGAAGGACGAAAAGAAAAGCTTGAACAACGTGTTGGGTCAGCTGGCAAAAGGAGTGTCGCATGGGAGGAGGGATCTGCAGAGGAAGTAAAGTCTCGGAGACGAATTGGAAAGACCGCCGCTTAGTTTAATGGATCCCGCAATGCCGCGAAACACGGTTAAGAACGAGAATATTCACTAACCAATCGATCCAATCGCTAGACGCGAGTATGAACGCTAAACGGGCAACTCGCTGCTGAGTCTATTCTGTGTTGCTGAATCGCTTTTGCCTGACCTCCTCTTCCTCTTCCTTGCTCGAACAGAACAGCAGGTTGGTCGCAATGGCCAGTCACATCGAGTAAACTGAAGGGGTTGAGAGCTTATGTCTTCAGTGCTTTTCTTGCCTAGTTCAGTCATTTATTCGCATCCCCTGCGGCGAACCGGAATCTATCTATGTCTACCAAGCAGACTTCATATTGTTTGGCAATGTTCGCGCTGTTTGTCATGAAAGCACCATTAGCCGCGCAGGAAGTTGCGAAAAACGACGTCGCCCGACTATCGCATTTCGAATCCAAGATTCGTCCTGCCCTACATGAACATTGTCTCAATTGTCATCATCAGGGGAAAAAGAACGGCGGCTTGGCTTTGGATAGTCGCGAGGGTTGGGAGATCGGGGGCGACTCAGGACCAGCAATTGTGCCAGGTAAGCCGGACGAAAGTTTGTTGTTGCGAACGATCATGCATTTGGAAGTTGGACTGGAGATGCCAGCCAAAGCTCCACAGTTGGATAAAGTTCAGATCGAAGAATTTAGACAGTGGATTGCGGAGGGAGCTAAGGATCCGCGGGAGCAACCTGAACCACTCGGTGAAGCGAAGCTCGATTGGGACAAGTTGTTTGAAGAGCGATCGAAATGGTGGTGCTGGCAACCTAATCCTGTGCTTGGAAAACCGACGGAGTTTCGCGGTATCGATTACTGGCTTGACCAAAAGATCAAGGCGGCCGCTGTTATTTCTGCCAAGGAAGCAACGCCCCACGAATTGGTTCGGCGTTTGAGTTTCCAATTGCGCGGACTACCGCCGGCATACGCGGACATTGAGAAGTTCAGTGCAGCTCCTAACCAAGAAAGTTGGAGCAAGTTGGTCGATCAATATTTAGAAAGCGACGAGTTTGCCGAACATTGGGCACGGCATTGGATGGATACAGTGCGATACTCAGAAACACATGGCTCAGAGGATGATGCCTACCTGCCGTTTGCCTATCGTTATCGAGACTATGTGGTCCGGGCCTTCAAAGAAGACATCCCTGTCAATCGCTTCATCGAAGAACATCTGGCTGGTGATCTGATTGAGGCTCGTTGGAATGAACAAGGCATCAATGAAGCTCTGATCGGTTTAGCATTTTGGAGATTCATTGAGTTCAATCAAACACCGGTTGATGTCAAGAAGGAAGAGATAGTTGTCATCGATAGCCAGATTGACGCTGTCGGTAAGACGTTTCAAGGCATCACGATATCCTGTGCGCGTTGCCATGACCACAAA
>JBILTA010000784.1:0-2617 GCA_044371785.1 Pirellulaceae bacterium
TTTCAAGGAACCCCGTTGCGTCCTAAGGGATCGCCGATTCTTGATTTGTCGCCTCCTCCAGGCGTTAACGAACAGCAGCAGCTCGCAAATCTCGATCTATTGGCCAAGCTTAACGCGGACCAGAGGGTACGGCACACATGGCATGATGATCTGGAAGTTCGTATGCAGAACTATGAGTTGGCTTTCCGAATGCAAGCACGGGTTCCAGAATTGCTGGACCTCAGTCGCGAGGACCAGCGCACTCAAGCGATGTATGGAATAGGTGATAAGGCTACCGATGCATTTGCCCGAAAATGTTTGTTAGCTCGTAAGATGGTGGAGTCAGGAGTTCGGTTTGTGCAAGTGTATCATGGCACTTGGGATAGCCACGATTACATAGAACGTGCGCATGGGAATTTAGTGCGTGCAGTCGACAAACCGATAGCAGCGCTTCTGAGTGATCTGAGGCAACGCGGACTTTTGGAAAGTACCTTGGTGGTCTGGTGCGGAGAATTTGGACGCACGCCTGATAACGGTGTTAGAGGTGGAACGGCCTATGGTCGCGACCATAATCCTAACGCTATGACGATCTGGCTTGCAGGGGGCGGTTGTAACGCTGGGCATACGATCGGAGCAACCGATGAACTAGGTATGACGGCAGTCGAAGAAGTGCATCCTATTCGCGACTTTCACGTTACCTTACTGAGATTATTAGGTCTCGACGATAACAAGCTCACCTACTACCACGCCGGCCGCTTCAAACAACTGAGCCAGTTTGGCGGCAAAGTTATCGAGAAGCTGATGTAGTGTGAAGATGCAGGATGTTGAAACAAGTTTCTCTTGTTGCGCCTTTCAAGCGGTTTACGCTAGTTTTTGTAACGAGGTAGACAGACAAGAAGGTTTAACTTGCGGAACACGCCGCGGAGTGGCTTCAGTTCTCAGCATCGCTTCCAATACAGAACAAACCTGTTTCACTGCGCACGAAAAGCTTGCCATCGGAAACGGCAGGTGTTGAGTAGACAGGCTCTCCCAGTTCGTTATGGGCTACAACATCAAAGTCCGCGCCGTTGCGGATCACTTTGCATTCTCCAGAGTCTTCGAAAAAATAGATGTGATTGCCGACTGCGATAGGAGAACTGTTGACATCACGTGTCTTTCGTCCCGTGTGTAGGATCTTGCCGGTCGTCGGCTCCAAGCAGGTGTAAACACCACTATCGTTGAGGATATGTAGATAGTCGCCAACCAAAATGGGGCTCGGGATATAAGGCATCGAGCGCGACGTTTTCCAAGCAACATGAGAAGTGGTTACGTCACCACTTCCGCCCATTTTTACGGCCATAGCATTCTTTTCAGGCGAACCGCCAAAACTGAAAACCATGCCGTGCCCTATAGATGGCGTCGAGACAAATTTCTCACTGGGCCCCCCAGCGTACCAAAGTAGACTGCCCGACTTTGGATCTAGTGCGGCAGTATATTGGGCACCTGTAAGAATCATGATGGGCTTACCTTCAAAGTCCACAATGACCGGCGTGGAGAAAGATCGCTGATTCACCAATGGCTTGTGTTTCCATACTTCGTTGCCTGTTTCTGAATCGAGCATCACCACAAAAGCTTCGCCATCTTGGTGACCATTAATGATGACACCTGATTCAAAAACGACCGGGCTGGCCGCGAAGCCATGTTTGCTAAAGAACGTACCAAGCTGTTTTTTCCAAACGATGTTCCCTTCGAAATCTACGGCTGCCACCACCAAAATCGAGTTGTCAATAAAGACCGGAAAAACATATTTTCCGTTGCTGCATGGAGTGCTCGAGGCAGTGGTGTTGAGCTGATGCATCTTGCCAGGCGGACCTTGATGAACAAGCGTATTCCAAAGCAACTTACCCTCTCCCTTGGAATAGCAGAGAAGCCGTCTGGATTGATCTTCTTCAATTCCGGTGGTAAGAAAAACTCTATCCTTGACCACAATAGCGGAGGAGCGACCAACGCCGGGAACATCGGACCGCCAAAGGATGTTCTGTTTAGGGCCCCACTTCAATACCGCTTCGTTTTCGGTGCTGATACCATTTCCATGCGTTCCTCTCCAACCTGACCAATCATCACTCAATATGGAACCTGCCGATACAGCAGCACCAAACACACCCAGAAGCGACAGTCGAAGGATTCTACGAATGCTCACACAGAGCTCCTAAGCAGATAAATTGGGTTTACTCAAATCAGATTTGAAATCGTCTCTTCGTTAAAGTACCGATTTCTTGTTATCGATTCTCTGAATCCGACATACTCTCAACTTTTGTCATTGATTCGATGACTTTCGCCAGCTTGGTTTCTAATTCAGAAAGATCTTTTTCAATTGCGGACTTCAACTGCTGAACCAATTGAGCAGCAGTGCCGTCGTCGGCGGCGTCCTTTAGCTCTTCCGTATCCGATAGTTCGACCAAATAGTCGTTGAGCGATTGCATCAAGCGTCGGTAAGAAGCAATTCGAGTGCGCAGCAAATCTCTGGTCCGCAGCATTTCTTGTTTCTCTAGTTCATCTTCGAGTTGCGATGCAACTAATGAAAATCTCTTTAATACATCTTCAGTTTCAGCCAGAACCTTTCGGGACTCGGCCAGCGTAGACGACGGGGCGATCATAG
>JBILTA010000203.1:0-8506 GCA_044371785.1 Pirellulaceae bacterium
GCGTGATTGGCGCGCAGCAGCGCGGAGACCGCAGCCCCTCGTACATCTTGTGATTTTGCTCGAGCTTGTTCGAGTAAGAAATTCAGATCTTCTTCGGCGGTGCCGAGGCACTCGATGGCAGCAAGTTTGACGTCTTTCGAACCTTCTTCCAAGGCACGCTTAACATGATCGCGGGCAATGGCAGGAGCGAGTTGATGGATCAGAGCCAAACGCCGGGCATGTCCCATTTTCCCTTTGATGTCGAAAGAGCTAATGAGATCCGGAATCACTGCTTCGCCGAATAGAGGAAGCACTTTGGTTGCGACGAGATCGCCGATTTCGCCATAAACATCATCGATCGCTTGGAGTGCAGGCCGAATCAAGCGGAGGTCGTTGAACAAGCCTCGCTCGAAAGCGTCGTTGATGATTTCCAAACGCCCAGATCCCGTCGAGGTAAGCGCTTCGATCAACGGTTTGATGACACGGGCATTGGTCTTTGTTTGTAATGATTTAACAGGTGACGGTGGCAAGGGTTTAAGTTCCCCTTCGATCCCAGTCGCACCTTGCGTATAAAGTATCGATGTGATCAAGGCGCTCAATTCCAACAAGGCAGCTGCAGCAGTCTTCTCAGTGGACTCGATGAGTTTTTGAACATTATCGGCGACCTTTGCAAAAATCGGTGCTTTCTCGCCCGATTTTCGCAGCGGTTCGATCAGTTTCTGCAAACGGAAGTCACCCGGTGCAATCACACTACCGGCGATCGAGATGCGTCGGACTTCGGTATAAACTTCATTGAGTATGGGAATGCTCATGGTATTTCGTCTCCGATTACAAAGTTAGGCGAACGACTTCGCTGCTGGAGACGATGCCCAGCGGCTTGACTTCTAAACGTTTGGTATCGAGGTCATGTTTGAAGCGGGCGACCAATACTTGATTGCGGCGAAGTTCATCAGGAACCAGTTTTAGCACCTGCAAGCTTGGTGGCTCTTCGTCGAGTCCGCGGTCGGTCAATGTGATACGATTCTTTTGAGCATCTTCGATGACTAAGGTATCTTCGACGATACCGAGTTGGCTGAAGCTTAGCAGATAAACGGGTTGGCGTTCCGATAAGGGACCTTTCAAACTCCCTTTGACAAGTTTGATTAAGGTCGCAAAATCTTTATGTGCCGATTTTCGAATGGCGGCGTAATCTTCGGGCGTGAGTTGTCGCACGGTGTGACCATCCCAACGAATGCGTGGGTTTAGGTCACCGGGATAGATGAATAGTTCAGGTATTTGTGCAACTTGGAAGAAGCTATCTTCTGCCTTGATAAACTTGACCGCTTTATAGGGTCGATAGTTTTTGGTGGTGTAGAGAGCACCCTTGTCTAGATCGATCCATATTCCCGTATCGACATATTCTTGGCGGGCCACGTCATCGTGTGTATGAAACGTGAGTTGCATGAGCGATCGACTTGGCTGCATCAGGCCAACTTCCCGCAGTTCGCTCAGTTGCCATGCATGACCAAGCCAAGCTGCGATTGTTGAATCGGTCTCGGGTTGTAGTTCGGGATCTGCGAGCCGCTTTTCCAAATAGACTCGTCCATTTTTGGCGAGGGCATAAAGGCGCGAGAGGTGATCGAGGGCATCTCCATACACTTTTTCGCGAGCGATAGAGTTGGGTTCTTTTGTGGAGCCTTCGTCGTGAAACAACGTGGTGTAGGATCGGAGCGCAGATTGCGCGCCTGGGAGAAACGCATCGCCCAGTTGTTTGGCGCGTTGTTCGATTTCCCGAGCGCTTTTGGCATTCATGTTGCCGATACCGATGGTCACTAGACTTTCGGTGAGTTGTTCAAGGAGCGTGATCCCTTCAAGTTGAGCTTTGATTTTCTTTTGCAGGGCCGACTTATTGACTTGCTTCGGTTTAGCAGCAGCTTCTTTTTTCTTTTCTTGTCGAACTTCTGCCTTTTCCCGTTTCTCTAGGAGATTGGCAGGTAGATCGGCGGTTGTGAAGGAGGCAGCATTTTTGGTGTAGGCATACATCAAGCCGATGCAGTGTTTGCAGGGGAACTGTCGGCTTGGGCAACTGCAGCGATAGACGGGATTTTCAGGACGCGCGAAGTCGCAGGAGCATTCGTAGGGAGTTTTGCCACTCCCTTGGCATTGTCCGAAAATTACCTGTTTATCGGCGGAGATGTTGAGAGCTACGAAGCTCTTTTTCATAACCAACGCTCGACCGTTTTTTGCAGCATCAGCATTCGGTGCCGCTGAGTCGACGTAGGGCTCGTCGATAGAAATCATCCTTGGACTCCCACCCTGGATTTAGAAGAGAAGAAGGATGATTATGGAGTTTCCCGGAACGAGATTCAACTAGAGAGGTGGAATGGATGAGGTCGCCTTAAGTGGGGGCTCTTTCAGTTGCGCATTTGTATTTAGGTGGGAGAGGTGGAGTGTGCGGTAACCCTAGCGTGCGAGTATCTCGTGCGGTAGTTGGGATTTACATCCAATTGGGCGCCAAGAACCACAGGACGGTGATGGCCGCACAAGCGACGCATAGTGCGAACGAAGGATTGAGCTTCGGTGCGGCAGCAGGTACGGTGTTGGTTTGCGGCGAGCGATAAATGCGGAGCAGCAACGACAAATAATACATTGCACCGACGGCTGCGTTCAATGCCATGATGGCTGCACCCACAATCAACTCGACTCGAGCAGTGCGGATTGCATCTTGGAAGATTCCGAATTTAGCCCAGAAACCGGCGGTCAAGGGAACGCCGATTAGACTCAACAAGCAGATCGATAGAGCAAGACATAGTGCTGGGGCTCGTTGATGCAAGCCTTCGAGATCAGCCAAGCTCGGATCACTTTCACTTGCGGAGCTTAGGGCTGCTAAAGCAGCGAACACTCCCAAGGTCATCACCGTATAAGCGCTCAAATACGAAAGAATGTAAGTCGTTTCGCCACCGCGATATAAAGCGGCTGCGACGCCCAACAACAGATAGCCGGAGTGGGCAACACTGGAATAAGCTAAGAGGCGGCGCCACTTGGTTTGAGCAAGTGCCATAAAGTTGCCAGCCGTCATCGTGGTCAAAGCCAACACCATCAACAACACACCAGCCGTTTCAATGAATCCAACGTTGAGTTGAGCGCCTCCCAGCAAGCGAACAATGGCTAAAAAACCAGCGATTTTGGATAGGGTGGCGATCATGGCGGCGACGGGAAGCGAGCTGCCGGTGAATACGTCTGGTGCGTAGAAATGGAAAGGAACGGCAGTGACTCGGAAGGCCAAACCTGCAAGCACCAAAGCCATGGCTACTTTAGCCAAGGTCGTATCATTCGTAGCCATAGCTGTTGCTATACCCGACAAGGATGTAGTTCCCGAGAGCCCGTAGAGGTAAGACGCACCCATCAAGAACACGGCCGATGCAAAAGCGCTCATCGCAAAATATTTTAGGGTGGCTTCACGACCAGGATTGTCACGTCGGCTGATCGACAACAACAATGTCGTTGGCAAGCTGACCATTTCAACCGCAAGATACAAAGTGGTCAAATCAGCAGCGGCGGCGAGAAAAATCGAGCCAGAGAGCAACAGCAAAAAGCAAGCATGAAACTCGTAAGCAAAACGGCGCGGTGTGAAACCAATGGAAAACGCCGAGATTAAAACACCCGCGAGCAGCGTTAGGTGCGTCCCGTGTAAAGCGACCGAGTCCGATTGAAACAGCTTGGTAGTCAATCCGGCCGGTTGAAGCCCGAACCAAGAAACTCCAATCCATGTTCCGCCAAGTAGCACCATGGAAACAATTCCCCATCCACTGATCGATCTCATACCAGCGGGAGAGCTATCGTCTTGGAACATGCCGATCAACAGATAGAGACAGGCGAAACCGAAGATCAGAATGGCTGGACCAACTGCCAGAAAACTGTTTAACAATTCAGGGGACATTAGCGAGTCGCCTCCAAGTTAGGCGAAGTTTGCAGTGTAGTTGAGGTGAATGGTATGTTCAGGTCCCTAGAATAGCCAGCGACCTGCACTGGCAATGATTCATAAACTTGAACCAAACGATTCGTATCTTTTTGAATGAACTGGACGGCTCCTTGTGGCCACAAGCCAATCAGCAAGGTAACCGCGACTAAACCAGAAAGTGGGAGCCATTCAGCTAGAGACAGATCGTGTAGATTACTATTTCGCTGCGCGGCGACTCGGTTGGATGCAGATCCAAAGAGAACATCTTTCGCCAAACGGAGAGAGTACCAAGCGCCTAGCAAGATACCGATGATGGCAACACCTGCTAAAAAGGGCGACACGGACAACATTCCACTCAGGGCCAAAATTTCGCCGACAAAGTTGCTTGCACCCGGCATGCCCGCACCTGCCATCAAAAAGAAAACAGTCAAGATTGCCAAGCGTGGATATATGCTTGCTAGACCAGGGCCAATTCCCTGAATCATCGCCGTGCCACGGCGTTGGATCAGGCAACCTGCCAACAAGAACATCGCGGCTGTCGTGATCCCGTGATTGAACATCTGTAAGGCGGCCCCAGCTATACCTTCACGCGTGAGCGAGAAAAGGCCGAGCGTAATAAAGCCGACGTGACTCAAGCTGCTGTAAGCGAGTAAGAGACGTAGGTCGCGTTGCGCCAACGCGCTTAAGCCACCATAAACGATAGCCACGACACCTAGTGTGCCAAGAACAACAACACCGTATTTTTCGGTAGCTAACGGAAGCATCGGAATGGCTAGTCGCAAAAAGCCGAAGAGACCCATTTTTAGAACAACACCAGCCAAAAGGGCTGCCGTCGTGGGGGCTGATGCGCGGTAAGTATCAGGTAGCCAAGTATGCAAAGGAATAAGAGCCATCTTGATACCCAAGCCGAAGACCAGTACTCCAAAAATCCATTGCTGTTGTTCCAAGGTTGTTGTGTTCGCAGCAGCACGTAAGGACAGTTCGGAGAACAGCGTAGTAATGTTGCCGGGTGTCGAGTAAAGCCAAATAATGCCTGCCAGTGCGAGTACCATTGGGATACTTCCAGCAAGTGTGAACAGAACAAAGCGTTTGGCAATGCGTAATGAGTCCTCTTCACCCCAAGCTGCGATAAGCACAAGCAACGGGAGAATAGCCAATTCGAAACCGATGTAGAACAGCAAGATGTCCATAGCCAAAAAGACGATCATCAAACCCGCTTGAGCCAACATCAGCCAGCCCGCGTAGCTCGTGAAATTCTTGGAGATATGTTGTGTGGCGACACTTAGGGCAGTCCAAACGATGATGGCGGTGAGTAACACCATCGCCGCGCCCAACGAGTCAGCCCCTATTGCGAGTTGCACCTGAATTCCGCCTGGTGCAGATATCGTAAAAGGAGCAAGTGCCAAAGTTCCCGCGGCTTGAATGGACGCATTGGACGTTGCTGGTAGCGAGAGGAAATGGGCCACTGCGAACCATTGCCAGATCGCTAAGCAACACACTATGCCCGACAACCACAATGCCAACGATTTACCGGTGGTAGCACTTAGCTGCTTGGCGAAAAGTACCATCGCAGCACCGGCTATCAAAGGGATCGCGATCAAAAGCAAAGGCAAAATTGTATTCATGCTGTTCACCTTAGCTCCGCAAGTAAACAATGGTTAGCAGAGCGATTATTCCAAGGACCATTCCCGCTGCGTATCGAGAAATCGGGCCGCTTTGCCAGAGACGGATCCAATTGCCAACGGTTTCAGGCAACGAGGCGACGTACCGAGTTAGGCTATCGATTACATGCATGTCAAATGCGGCGATCACGCTGGCGATATAGAGGAACGGTGCTACGAGAAGGTTGTAGAAAAGTTCATCCAAATAGAACCGATTTTCGGCAAAAATCGCAAAAGCACTGGGCGATTTTGCCGTTTGGGGATCGGTTTTTCGCAAGCCCCACCAGCGACCGATGAGTACTCCACCCACGGCGATGGCGATCGAGAGAACAACTAACAGCCAGCTCTCGTGATGATGTTCATGAGCCACTTCCAAGAATGGCATAGGGAGAATGAAGTGTGCGAGTGTATCGAAGTAGAAAATGACGACACCTGAGAAAACGGTGCCCACTGCTAGCACCCAAAGTGGTGCGATCATCACTGTGGAAGCCTCGTGTGGATGTTCGCCCGCTTCGTGTGGCCAATGCTCTTCGCCGTGAAACGTTTTAAAGTAGGCTTTGCTGGTGTAGATCGCTGTTAAGAAAGCGGCCAGTAAACCCAGGGCAAACCAGCAAGCGAAGGTAGCGCCGTACACAGGATCATTGAGTTGTGATAACAACAAGCCAAGGATGCTTTCCTTACTCCAGAAACCTGCGAGCGGCGGAAGGCCAACCAAAGCGATAGCACCGAGCAAAAACAAAATGTGCGTGCGGGGGAGAACAGAACGTAAGCCACCGAATTGACGCATGTCGATGACATCGCCCATCGCATGCATCACATTACCCGCTGTGAGGAACAACTGAGCTTTGAAAAAGGCGTGAGTAATCAAGTGGAACATTGCGGCGACGACGGCCAAACCTAAGGTCGCTTCACCCAGTCCAGCACCGAAAGCTAAGAACATATAACCGAGTTGACTCACGGTCGAATAAGCCAAGACACGTTTTAGGTCGTTTTGGAAGAGGGCAATCACGCCACCCAAGACTGCGGTGATGGCGCCGAGCCAGCCTGCCAACATCAATGCTGTCGGTGCTTCGGCCAAGAGTGGCGACATACGTGCCAACAGATAGATACCCGCTGTCACCATCGTCGCGGCATGGATCAAAGCGCTGACGGGAGTGGGGCCTTCCATTGCATCAGGTAACCACACATGGAATGGAAACTGAGCCGATTTGCCGATAGCTCCAACCAAAATGAAGCAACCGACCCAGCCAAGAAGATCGGGATGTTGTGCTGCCAACAACGGGACTGCATTGAAGATCGCATCATAATCAAGTCGTGCCAAGGTGTTGGTGGAGTCGTCTAACACCAATCCGACGCCGTACCAAAGTGTGATAATGCCTGCGAGGAATGCACAGTCTGCTAGACGGTTAACCAAGAACGCTTTCATGGCTGCTTTGGCGGCAGATGGCTTGTGATACCAAAAGCCGATTAACAGGTAACTGCACAAGCCGACGCCTTCCCAGAAAGCGTAGAGCAACAACAGATTACCAACTAGCACGAGCATACTCATGCAGAAAACGAATGCGCTGATCAGGGCAAAGAACCGGGCATAGCCTGCATCACCTTTCATGTAGCCACTGGAGTAAATCGCGACAAGCAAAGAGATAAACGCGACGACATTGACGTGGGTTAGGCTGAGACCGTCTAAGCGAAGCGATACCGGAATATTGATGGTGCCAACTTGCAACCAAGTGTAAGACTGGATCAGGGCAACGTTGACGCCACCTTTGCTTTCGAAGTAGGTAACGGCGGCTACGACAGCAGCTATCGCCATACCTGCAATCGCAGGCAAATGCGCGAGATCTTTGCGGCGGCCCGCCATGATCAATGCCATGCAGATGAGAGATCCGCATAGTGGGGCCAAGGGTACTAACCAAATCGCATTCAGCATGGAACCATTCCCAAATTATGCTTTAGGTGCCGAGACATCGGTGAAAGTCGCGGACACTTTTGTTGTCAGAGGGTCGACACCGGCAGGTGTAAGTACCGGATACTCAGCTTCAATATCTTTTTCTATCTTTGAAGTTGGCTTAGTCTTGTCTGGAGCGGTTTCACGTAGTTCGGACCAAAGCTCAACATCCAAAGTTGATTTACGACGATAGAGCGCGACCACCAGAGCCAGAGCGATGGCAGCTTCGCATGATGCGACGGTCAAAATGAGGATGGCAAAAAACTGCCCGCTGGCGATGCCATAGTGAGCACCGAAGGCGATAAAGTTTGTCGCTACGCCCGCGAGCATCAATTCGATCGATAGAAAAATCAGAATCAAATTGCGTCGCGATAAAAATCCAATCAGACCGAACGTGAACAGTAAGGCCCCGACCATCAACGTTTGTTGAGTTAAGGGTGTCATGATTTTGCTCCGTCCCATTGGGTGTGCGTAGATTTCGAAATCTCGGATTCCAGCAACCGATCGGGTTCATTATCTTGAGCGATGAGGATCGCCGCGATCGCAGCAATCAATAAGAGAACGCCGGCGATTTCGACACTCCAGAGATAGTCGGTAAACATCAGCTTCCCTAGCGATTCGACCTTTTGCTCACTTAGGGGTTTGGGTTCGGAGAGATTCAATTCGAAGATGGAGTAAAGCAGGCCACTGAAAACTGCTAGACCTGCTAGAAGACTGAAACGTGGCATGCTGATGGTTAAGTCATAGGCTTGGAGTTGACTGCGCTGGGCGAACATCAGAACGAACAAGAAAATGATAATGGTGGCCCCGGCATAAACGATCATGGTCGAGGCTGCCAAAAAGGGTGATGTGTTGAGGATGTAGATTCCACAGACATCGAGCACAATTGCTGTGAAACTTAGGGCCGCATATACGGGTGTACGAAAAGAAACGAAAGCAATCGATGCAACAACTGCCAGCCAACCAAAGGTGACCAAG
>JBILTA010000204.1:0-8496 GCA_044371785.1 Pirellulaceae bacterium
TTCGGGGCTGCGGCGTTCCCAACGAGCGATTATTTTTTTAGCTGTGCTTTGTTTTTCGCCTGAAGTTCTGCGACCTGTCCAAGGACGATACTGTACCGTCCCTTCAGGTAGGGCATCTCCTTCGATTACCGGTTGCAAGACTTGATTACGCCCCAAGCGACTGCTGAGCGAATCGAGGAACAAGCCTAGTTGTTGCCGATGTTTAACGTTATCGCTTTCAAACAATTGAGGTTGTTGCCATACAAGGGGTTCAGCCAGCATCACTTGGATCGTGACATGTTCAATGGCAGCTGGTTCTTCCCAGTGACGTTCTAATTGGCTGGACAATAGAGCGTGAAGATGTCGAGCATCTGAAGATGGACGAAACAAGCCGAGTTGCAATAAACGTGGTGGTGTTTCTGTACCGCGCAGGCAGCATTGGATTCGCAACGCACCTTGCCCTTGTTGTTTCAGTTTCTTGGTCAATTCCAAGATCATTTGCCGTATCAATTCGCTCAATGAATCTTGGCGATCGGTGGGGAATTCAAGCCGATGTTCCAGGCAGAAGTCAGGGAGTGGACGCCATGCGGGAAAGGTTTCTGGTATCTCGCCTAAAATTTGGGCCAAACGGATAGGGACTTCATCTCCCAAGCGTGAGGCCAAACTATGGCGAGGGAGTTGCAGCAGGTCGCCGATCGTGTAGATGCCGAGACGTTGGAGCTTTTGAACGGCTGGTAAGGATAGACGTAATGCTTCGACTGGCAACGGTGTGAGATCGTCGGTTTGTGTGTTAGCGGTATTGGATGAGACGATGGGGCTTGCCGAATGGATTCGCCAGCCGTAGCGACTGAGCCCCCAAGCTGCCCCAACGGTATTGGCGATTGCGATAACGGCTTGATAGCCATGGTGGTTGAGCCATGCGTTTAATTGTTGGGCTAAGGATGTTTCACCACCAAACAGTGGGCCTAAGCCACGGATATCGAGCATCAGGCCTTGAGGTTGAAAGAGGGCGATACCTGCCCAAGGTTTATTGCCGAGTGGTTCAAGGCCCACAATGGGGCTGAAGCGTTGAGCTTCTTCGGCGAGTTGGCAAAGTTTCTCTAGATCTTCTTGTGGATCATGTTCGACGATTTGAAGTTCGCAGCTTGGTGGGGTTGCAGAGGCATGTGAGGGAGGCATACGGGCGGCGCGTTGGCTTAAACCAATCGCTTCGCTGAGCGACATTTGTGGTCGGATGCCTAGGGAGCGTGAGATGCGACAAGCGGCAGCCACAATCAGGCCGCGGCGCGAATCACGCGCTGACAGCACGAGTGGCGTTTGAGTTGGCTGTATTGGCTGTGGTTGTGGCTGCAACTGTAGTAGTTGGTGTACGCGTTGGCATGGCCAGTTGGGCAGCCATACGCTGAGTATACGAGCTGGATTGGCTGCCGTCATAGGAATCATTCCTCATGTGTCCTTGCTTGGACGCCGGATATTTTGTTTGAGTTGGTGTTAGGGTTTGGGGGGCTGGAAGTTCCCGGATCCAGCTGGTTTGGACGGTGGAGCGAATCGATTCATGAGGGGAAGAGAATAGGGAGGGAGAGAGTGGTGGCCGGACGGGATGGCCAAGCTCCAGCCATATCGATTGTCGTTTGTAGCCACCATGTCCAGCTCCACTGCGGCAGCGCACCAAGTCGACTTGCACATAGCGACCTGAGTTTGGTGGTGCTGCTGTATTGTGGAAAGTGTTATGGGGAGTTGAGGTAGAAAAATTGAGATGGGAAGCGGTGCGAACTTGCCATTGCACATCAGCCCAGCTGGGGCGATTGCGGGTGCGGCTGTGTCGGATCAGCATGCCAAGGGTCCCGCCTGTTTCAGCGGCGAGTTGTAAGCGACGTGCGAGTCGATCATCCATTTCATCGGGTAACTCGCTCCAGACAGAGCCTACGGCGGTGCAGCGTAACGCTTGGTCTAAGCTCCACCAACCATCTTCGCGCGAGGTGGGGCGGACCACAACAAGCCGTTTTAGGTCTGCGCCTAGTGCAGCGGCAGCGGGTGGATAGAACGTATGGTTCCAATCGATAATCACCAACGCCTTGCCTTCGTGCATCGCGGGAATGGCGGAGAGCATCGCCAAGCTTCCGGCTGCTCCACCGGCACCCGAATGAAACCATTCCACCAAGCAGCCTGGTTCATAACCACCACCAGGTAAGAGTCGCTCTAAGCCTGGGCAACCTGATGCGATGTAGCCAGGGTTAAGGGGTGTGGGAGCATGGGGGTTTGTGAAGCCAGTGTTGCCAGTGTTGCCACCGGAGCCAGTGTTGCCAGCGTTGTTAGTCGATGTTTCTGAGATGGATGGGTTAGGCTGTTGTGCGGTTTGGATTTGTCCTGCTCGACCGAGTCCCAAGCCGCGCGAGAGTTGTCGCATATGAGACGCTAGGCGAGCGGTGGCATCTGCCGCTTCTGCTTTGGAGCGGTTGGGGTAATGACCTTCTTCAGCTGTTTCTTCTACTGCTGAGTTGTTGTCTCTGCTTTCGTCAGCAACATCTTCATCGTCGCTGTTGTTGGTAGAGTTATTTGTTGTGTTATGTAGAGGGGAAAAAGGTGACGTTTTAGTGGATGGTCTCTTTGATGCGCGGGATGCGCTGGGATGTTTAGGATCTGTTTCAGAGTCTTCGTAAAAATCGTTCGGCTCATGAAGATTCGCCTCAAAGTGGGCCGCTTCATGATCGATCTCTATGTGATCAAAAGATATGTATTCTTCCGTCAACATGATAATTGTGTCCACAAGTGCCTTCTATCCAATTTCATTCTATGACTTATCTGCTCTAGTGTCCATTATTCTGGATCAAAAGTTCACGTTTTCTGTTAAAATAGAGAGGTAATGGGCTCGGATTGGGGGCGTTTTAGGCGAGTTTAACGCACGTAAGGTTTCCGAGGTCTTGTTCACTAGTTCGCTTTGAGGGGGACAGGTGAATCTCGTCCAAAACCCAGTCCGAAAACCTTATCCGAGCGTTACTCTCTTACTAAACCTAATATCTTCACCAGACGGACACCTTTGGTCCCGCATAGCAGATTCTCTCCGAGAATCTGTCCCCGTTATTATCTTGCTTCAAATCGAAATCGTCTCAGAGGAACTGGGTAGCGATGGACAAGACGCAGTTCGTTTACCCCGCAACTGGAGCGTAGCGGAGGCTCGGAGGAACGAGCGAGTCACGAAAAGAGAAAGAGAGAAGCAGTGCCGTAGAGGTTATTTCTATGGAGACGTACAAATGTACGTGAGAAATTGCGGTGTCATATCAACTGCTGGCGACTCGATACGGTTGATTCAGTGAAATGATCCAATGCTTGTCACTGATACCGCGAGTTAGAGATTTTTTTACAGCCACCGAGGGTTGGTTCCCTCGGTGGCTGTCTTACCCCGCTGGGCTAGGGCTTAAAAACGAATTACTTCAGTCTACTTTTTGGTCTCAACGACCACCTTAAGAATCTTGCCCGAGAATTTACTCTCCGCGCCATAGTCTGTTACCGGCGTTCCAAGGTCCACACCCACATCGGCTAGGTCGTCGACAGAGAAAATGCCTGGTTGGGTCTTCTTCAACTCACCTTGGGCAATTTTGTTCCCATCAACCGTGATGGTGCCGCTGCCACCTTTACCGGGGCCACCCCCTGCATAGGTAAACTCATACACAATCGTATGCTTGCCTGGCGAAATGGCTTTGTCCGCTTGGATCAAGGTCGATTCCAAGCCAAGGTAGTTGTACGCAAATGCGGGGCGACCATCACGCATCAAAAGTGATAAGCCACCAAATCGACCACCTTGGCAAACGATGGCTCCATTGGTATCGCTCTCAACTTCAACTTCAGCCGTGATGCTGTAGCCTTTGTTACGCAGATCGATAAAGATGTCCGTTCCCATCGCTACCATGCCTTCGTGCAATAACATCGTATTGCGACCTTCCATAATGGTAGGACGGCCTACCAAAGCTGCATTGGTTCTTTCCAGAACTCGGTCGTCGATGGGAAGTACATGATATTTCTCAGCTTCCTCCATGAACTTCTTCTGCAATTCGGCTAACTTGTCCGGGTATTGTTCCGCCAAATTGTTGGCCAAACTGAAGTCCGAACGAGTGTCAAATAAGTCCCATACATCGTCTTGTAGTTTATGGAGCGGTTGCGTGCGCCACGCGGGGCGATGAATGGTTCGGGCCAGCCAACCATCGACATAAATCGCTCGGTTGCCAAACATTTCAAAATATTGAAGCTTGTGTTGTTCCTCTGCTTTAGCATTCGCGAAAGTATACGCGAGGCTGGTACCTTCGATAGGATTCTGCTCTATGCCATTGACCATTTTTGGGGAAGGGACACCGCAGATTTCATAGACCGTTGGAGCCACATCGATCACATGGCTAAACTGAGAACGTACTTCACCTTTAGCCATGATTCCCTTGGGCCAATGAACCACCATTCCATTGCGTGTTCCGCCAAAGTCCGAGCCCACTTGCTTGGTGTAAGAGAATGGCGAATCAAATGCTACAGCCCAACCTGCCGCCATGTGTGGATAGGTGCTGGCGTCTCCCCATTGGTCGTAGTGTTTGAGCATTTCATCAACGGTTTCAGGAACGCCGTTGAAGTAGGTCATCTCACTGTACATTCCATTCATTTGTCCTTCAGCACTAGCGCCGTTATCGCCTGCAATGAAGAACAGTAGCGTATTATCGAGTTCATTCATTTCTTTGAGGCTCTCGATCAAGCGGCCAATTTGCCAATCGGTGTGGGCCGCATAGGCTGCATAGATTTCAGCTTGACGAGTGAAGAGCTGCTTTTCTTTATCCGAAAGCTGATCCCAATCCTTGATGTCTACCGGCTTGGGAGCCAGTTTTGTTCCGGCTGGAACAACACCAAGTTCAATCTGTCGAGCCAAGGTTTCTTCGCGAAGTTTATCCCAGCCTTGATCAAACTTACCCTTGAATTTGTCGCGCCATTCTTTTGGCACATGATGTGGAGCATGAGTTGCTCCAGGTGCATAGTACATAAAGAACGGTTTGTCAGGTGATAAAGAATGTTGGAACTCAACCCATGCAATCGCTTGGTTGGTCATATCCACGGTGAAGTGATACTCTGGATCAGCGGGCGGTTCGACTCGGGTGACGCCATCGTAAATAGTTGGTGCAAATTGGTTCGTTTCGCCACCCAGAAAGCCATAAAACTTTTCGAAACCGCTGCGGGTTGGCCAGCGATCCTGTGGACCTGCAGGTGAAATCTCCCATGCTGGGACCTCATGGCATTTACCAAAGAAGCCTGTGTTGAACCCATTCTGACGCAACACTTCTGCCATCGGTGTTATGGTTTGGGGGCGAATGGAATCGTTGCCCGGAAATGCTGTGGCCGTTTCGGTAATCGATCCCATGTTGTTCGAGTGATGGTTGTAGCCTGTCAGCAATGCAACGCGTGTTGGGGCGCAAACAGCGGTCGTATGAAAGCGATTGTATCTCAAGCCCTTATCCGCTAACTGCATCATCGTTGGCATGGGAATAGGGCCACCGAAACTGTTCGGAACTCCGAAACCCATGTCATCAAGCAAGATAACGATGACGTTGGGAGCACCATCTGGCGCCTTCACTTCAAATCGCGGTGGCGGCTTAACATCTCTTACGTCAAGCTCTGTGTACTTCGGACGTTTCGGTTCGCGAATAGGCAACTCGGTACGATCAAAGGTTGATTGTCCAAGGCTCGTGTTCCAGAAAGCGAAGAGAACGAAACAAACTGAAAGAAGAATCCGAAGCATAAGAATTTCTCGGATAGGTAGCGACGATTGAAACCATTGCCCACGAAATGTGGGGTGCAACCGCAGACTAACAGATTAGGAGGATTCGCACCAGTAAAAGTACGCGAAGCTCAGAATTCTTTCTCTCGGTGATCGGATTTTAGCTGCCAAACTCCTCTAAGCTTGCTTTTTTGTGTGCTGATGCGATACACCTTGGAAGTGTGCAGTCAACTGTTTCATCGCCCATGGCAGAAGACCTAAAATTGAAAAAGCCAGTACCAATTGCCAGCTCAATATCTGTCCCAGGTCTCCCGATTGAATCGCCTTCAGGCTTGGGAGCGTCGTACCTGCATAGATATAGGCAATGGTTCCGGGCAGCATTCCGATCTGACTCACCCACCAAAATGTTTGCACGTGAATTCCGGTCAGGCCCATCAAGATATTCACAAGAAAGAATGGCACCGCCGGAATGAGTCGCAAGCTAAATAGGTAATAAGCCCCGTCGCGTTCAAATGCAGCTTGAACCTTCTGCAGATGCGAATTGTTAGAAGCAAGTACCCAATCGCGCAAGATGTAGCGACTCAATAGGAACATCAGAGTGGCTCCTGCGGTCGAGCCAAAGCTTACCAGCAAGGTTCCTTGCCAAAGGCCAAAGAACCAACCAAAGACCAGCGACAAAAATGCGGCTCCCGGCGTGAGACCCGCGACCAAGATATAGATCACCAAGCCGACCAATGCGATTGTTATCGGATAGCTCTGTTGTGTGTCACGTAAACTTGTTTCCGTCGAAATCAAAACTTGGAATAAGTGGTCGCGATAAAAGACAAAGGCGATAGCGATCGATATAAGGCTCAACAGTAGCACAAGCCATCTCTTGGTCGAACGCGTAAGAGGCTTGGACAACGCAGTATTTTGGGGCGATTCCGATTCACCCTGATGGGATGTAGGCATAGGAAATGAATCGGTCCCAAATTCGGATTGCTGGAAAGTCGACAAACATAGTGTAGCTATAATACCAGCCGAAATGGTAAACTGCTGAATCGCATGGACCTAATGGTACGGAAAAATTGTGGCGCTAGCCCGATTCAAAGGTCAGCCCGCATCAGAATCAGCCCACATTTTAGTCACTCAGTAGACGGATCACATCATGAGCATTTTAGTCTCTGACGAGCCATTGGGTACCGAAGCGAACGTTTATGAGCGTTACGCTTCCGCCGCAAATGCAGTGGAACCTGCACTCTGCTGCCCAATTCAGTACAACACCGAACTACTGAAAGCCATTCCTCCCGAGGTCATTGAAAAAGATTATGGTTGCGGTGATCCGTCTCCATATGTCAGGCCCAACGATGTTGTGCTTGACCTAGGTTCTGGAGGGGGCAAGCTATGCTTTATCGCATCGCAACTTGTTGGCCCCAGCGGGCGTGTGATCGGAGTGGATTGCAATCGCGAGATGCTCGCGCTCGCTCGTCGCAATGCCCCGCTTGTGGCCCATAACATCGGTTACTCCAACGTCGAGTTCAAATATGGAATGATTCAAGATCTGCAACTGGATCTTGAGCGGATGGAAGACCATCTAAACGAGCAGCCAGTACAATCCGCTGCGGATTATCTCCACTTGCGCTCAGTTGAGGAACGATTGCGAAAAAACTCTCCATTGATCGAGAGCGATTCCGTTGATTGTGTTGTTTCCAATTGTGTGCTTAATCTTGTAAGGCAGAGCGATCGCCGGCGACTCTTTGCTGAAATCTATCGCGTATTGCGAGACGGTGGCCGAGCCGCGATTAGCGACATTGTCTCGGATGAAGATGTCCCTGTGGAGCTTCAGCGCGATCCCACTTTATGGTCCGGTTGTTTGTCGGGGGCTTTCCGTGAGGATGAATTCCTCAAAGCCTTTGAGGCGGCTGGCTTCTATGGTATCAGCATTACACGTTGGTCTAAAGAGCCTTGGCAAACGATCCAGGGAATTGAGTTTCGATCCGTGACCGTTGTTGCGTATAAGGGTAAAGATGGCCCCTGCCTCGAACGAAATCAAAGCGTCGTTTATCGAGGTCCCTTCAAGAAGGTTCAAGACGATGATGGACATCTCTATTATCGCGGCGAACGTATGGCGGTATGTGATAAAACTTTTCGTATACTTTCCAGCCCACCCTACGCGGATGCTTTCGAATGTATATCTCCTGTGAAAAGCGTCCCATTAGAAGAAGCGAGTCCCTTCCCCTGTCAAGGCAATACGCGGAGGCATCCTCGTGAATCGAAGGGACTTGAATACGATAAGACGGATACTGGCCCCAATTGCTCCTCCGACGTCAATCCACCTTGCTGCTAATCGAACTTGTGAACCAACAGATCCCATATGATACTTAAAACGCTTCATCGCCAATCCCATCCGCTTGCTTCGCCCATTCAACAGCTAGAAATACTACATGACCCTAATGTGCTGGGCGCTGGACGATTTGCCGAAGTGGTGAATGGTCATGTACGGCTGCCTTTGTTGCGTCGTGAGTTAACAACATTGCAAATTAACGTCGGTCGAGTTTGTAACCAAACGTGCGGCCATTGCCATGTTGACGCTGGGCCTGATCGACGTGAGGCGATGAACGCTGAAACCGCACAACAGATCATCGATTTTCTAAAACGCTCGCGGGTCCAGACTCTTGATATCACCGGAGGCGCTCCGGAAATGAATCCCCATTTTCGGATGTTAGTTGAAGCCGCTCGTACCCTAAATAAAGAAGTTATCGATCGCTGTAATTTAACCATACTGCTGGCCA
>JBILTA010000205.1:0-8481 GCA_044371785.1 Pirellulaceae bacterium
ATCCAGTACCTTTCCAAGATAATCACTTTGCTGGGCCATTTCACTCAAAAAGGGGCTAACAATCACCGTAGATGACCCCGATTCTGAGGGTATACGCACTATGGTGTCCATCAAATCCAAAGGCGAGCGGAAGGTGGCCTTCGAGGGGAGCTGAAAATCGGGTGTAGGAATCGCTTCTGCTGCGGTGATTGAGGTCGAAGTCGGTTTTGCCGCCACGCCGAATTGACGGGCAAGAATCACGTAATTGGCCCAGGTGTCAGGCCATAAGGTGATCAGTTCGCTGTGTAGTTTCTGCAGATTGGGCTGATTCAACTGCATTCGGGCCTGACCACTCCAATTGACATTTCGCTGTCCACTCTCCCAGGTCAAATATTGCTGCCAACCAGCAAGTTGTGGCAGCGTGTCACTTGGACTTGGCACAGCGTTTTCTGTGTCACCGTTCTGATTGAGGCTTCCCAATTGTTGTTCTAGTGGATCGAGACGGTAATTTTTGTTCCAGTCCCCGCCGTTCCAAACCGACGCGATCCGATCAGGCGCGGTAGCTTGTTTCGGTGCTTGCTGTGGTGCCCGACAATATTCCAGGAAGATAGAAACGATCTCCTCATTTGCGCCAGGGAGATTCATCAACGCTCGCCGCGCGCTACCGGGTTGGGCTCGATCCCATTCAAGCAAAGCGGGAATATTCAGTTTGGCGGATTCGTTTTCCATCCCGTAGCGAAAAGGTAGTGATGTGGTCGTTGCGCGTGTGGAACCAGAGGATTGGAGCAATGGCGAGATGACGGAGAACCGCCACTGTTCGGTATCTGCTTGTTCGTTGGAACGATCTGAAACAAGTATCCGTTCTCCAAACAAAGTGGTGTTATCTTCAAAGTTGCCAATCGACTGTCGCATTTGACCCGGGCGGTCTAATAAACTCGCACATAGATCAAGGCCGCTGAGGGCAGTCTGTTTGGCTTCCGTTTGTTCCAATTGCATTTTGGCAATTCGATATTGGCTTTGCATGTGATCGAGATAACCATAAGCTGCCAATGCAACCAATACGATCACCATACTGACCAATAAGAGGGCCATGCCATTTCGAGAGGAGCGACGCATCATTCGTTGAACTCCTCCATCGAGGAGGAACTGGATGACTCTGAGAATGATTCATCGTTAAGTTCATTTTCTGAGGATGACGTTTCGCTGCGAGAAGCGACGTTGACCCATGGAAGTCGAACCACTAAACGAATCTGTCGTGGCTCTTGAAGCATTGCCTCTGACACGTCGTCATCAAGCTCGACGACAGGGACTTCAACTTCCGCCAATGGATCTGGCAGTTCGCTGAGTGGCCCTTCGCTTAGTGGATCGTCGCTTGTTGATTCGGACGAAACATCTTCAGGGAGAGTGCTTGCGCTGCGATCGAGGTCAAAGGACAATTCAATCGCAGTGGGTATAGATGCCGAAGGAGAGCTCACCCAAGTCGATTTCCAAGTAGTGCCATCATGGTATCGAAATCGTGGCCGATATATTGGACCGAGCTTCGATTGATTGGAGTTAGCGGCGGCTCCACCGATTTCATCTACGGTGTCTGATTGTCGATAGAGATCATTTACAGTAAGTGTCGGTTCGACGGGTTCACTATCACTCATCAGTGAAGAGGATGTGGCCGGTGGTGCAAGCGGAGCTTGGCTGGTGACGGTTCGTATCAAGGATCCGCCACTCTGCAATTGATATTTGGCTTCTACTGTATACAACCCGAGCCGAGTGTATCGATTTATTGCCGCTGTTTCGTCCACCGTGGAATCCTGGCTATGGAGTACCAATTCTTCAAGCCATGGCAAGGGATCGATCGAAGGCGAATAAGTGATCGAGAAACCTGTTGCGGAACCTTGAAATGAAATAGGTGGTACGCGCGTTGAATCTAGAGTTCCATTTCGCGGCAAAGTTTCGCAAACATGTAATAGATCTTCCTCCAGCCAAAGTCTGGCCGACCGAATGGATTGCAAACGAGAGGCAACCTTCCAACCACGCTGTTCGGCAGAACGAAAATTGTCGAGAATGGACCAGGCTAAAGCAGACAATACACCTAGCAATACCAAGGCAATCATCAGCTCAAGCAAAGAAAAGGCCACACGCTTCTTCATAGTCCAGCCTCTTTATCCGTGGCATCATTGAGGACACGGACCCAGCGCGTCAGTCGGTAGGTTGGTTCTTCTGTAGTCGCTGTACCTTGCGGACTTTTGGAACGGAAGACCTCTATAGTAACCACACATAATCCAGGGGAATCGAGCGATTGTGATTCAAGGCGATAGCTCCACTCCGGTGCCTCTTCAAATGTGCCAGTCTGTTCGGTGCCTACAGCCGTCGGTGCCGCCAACCATTCATCCAAAGCAGATTGAGCAAAATGATGGGCATAAGTGAGTTCCTCAGCTCGCAGCGCATATTTGCTGCCCAACCCAATAATCGAAAAAAGAGCCAGGCCACTCCCTGCCAAAATTGCTGTGGCGATGATCACTTCCAAGAGAGATAGTCCACGAACCCGGTTGCATTGGGAACGGTGAGCGTATGAAGGACCAATAGCAGGCATGATGAAATCTCTTATCTTATGGGACCAAAGGAAGGAGAGTGTCATCGGAGCCTGCCATAGCATCAGGGAGTTTCGTCAGGGTCATTAAGCCTGTTCCTTGTTGATGCTGTAAGGCAATTCGTTTTTGGGTCGTTGTGTCCCTAAGAATGATACTGACGTCTTTAGATACGCCGGACGGTGTGAATGGGACGTACCAAAATCCGGTTCCTTGAGAATCAGAAGTGTCATCAAGTTCGGTCGCGAGTAAGCCATCGTTGGGCTGGTAGGATGAAGGAGTGTCACTTGGTGCTTGCCCAAGATCCAGAGCATCGTTTTCTGAGGTCGATGGTAATGAAACGCTCCAGATCACCTGTTCCACTACGATATCAGGGGGAAGTGCGAATTTATATTGAAAGGGAGGGCGTCGCTTCCCCATCAATACATTGCTTGTTGTCTCTGTACTAGTTGCGTCTGTATCCGCGGAATCAACTGCCACATCGGGCGCTGGGGTTTTGAGTTCGAGTTGACTTGCCAACAGCGCTTCCCATGAGCCCAGCATCACGGTGGAGGACTGTTTTTCGACACGCAGCATTGTCAATTCGCCACGCAGCACGGCTTGGTAGCGACATTCGTCAAAGAGCTCGCGCAGACTTGCTGCCGCTTGTGAGAGTGGAGTGTCACCGAGTGGTTTACGCAGATTGGGCCAGGCAATGGCTACGAGCCCAGCGATCACTGCTAGAACAATGAGAAGTTCTAGCAGTGAGAAGCCAGTGTGAGCCGTAAGTGGAGCCTCCCTGCGTCCGCCGCGATCGATCTTCACGATGGATTGGTCCGCAAGGGATTATTCGGCAGCTTTGGAAGATGAAGTATCAGAGGCAGGAGACTCGCTATTGGAATCGCTTTCTTCTTCGCCTGCAGCTGCTTGGTTGGCAATATCATCTTCATTGCCTGCTTGTCCGTCTGGACCCATCGAGAAGATGCGAGGAAAATCGCTGCTTCCTTCTTCGGTACCGAATTCATATTGAAAGTCATTTCCCCAAGGATCAATGGGCAACTTGGAGCCTTCAATGTAAGGACCGGACCAGTTGCGGGCTAATCGCTCATCTTCTGGGCCTTTGATGAGCATTTGCAATCCATCTTCAGTGGATGGATATGTTTTCATGTCGACAGCGTACATTTTCAACGCGGAAACAAGGTTGCCGATTTGAACCTGTGCGGTACGGATGTCGGCCTTCTTTTGTGAACCGAGCAAACGTGGTCCTACCAGCGCGATAAGACCCACTAAGATGATCAACACGATCATAAGTTCCAAAAGAGTAAGACCGCGTCTGGATCGATTGGGTGAACGTTTCATAAGAGACTCCTTTTTTTGTTCTCTGGTAGGATTGAGGCCTGAGCTAAGGCCGGCAAGCAAATGGTTAGTTAACGGTAGAGTTCAAATCAAAAACAGGTAATAGGACGCCGACAATCACGAACATCACCATGCCTCCAATGAGGACAAGCATCAGTGGTTCAATCATGCGAACTAGAACTTCCAACCGGCGTTCGATACGTTGATCAATGCGGTCTGAAATTTTTACCAACACATCGTCGAGCGTATTGGATTCTTCGGCGATACGGATCATCGCCATAATCTGTGGTGGAATTAGACCGCTGGCCGCTAATGGTTTCGAGAGGGTATCACCCGAAGTAATATTCTCGGCGGAAGCCAGCATCGCCCGCTCCAACAGCTTATTTCCCGTGGATTCACTGCTAATACGCAGCGACTTCAAAAGAGGAACACCGTTGCGAAGCATGGTGCCCAAAATGCGACAAGCTCTAGAGACTGCCGTATCGTGAAAGATGCTTCCCAAGATAGGAACTTTTAGAATCAACCGATCGAAAGTCATACGCCCATATTCGGTCTTAAGCCATTTCGAAACACCGAAGCCGATTCCGAAAAGAACCAGTGGAATCAGGAACCCATATTTGAGCATGATGTTGCTCATGGCGAGCAGGATCACTGTGACCAACGGCAGGCCCGCACCCGATTGCTCCAGACGATCAAAGAAGGGTTGAAACTTAGGGACCAAAAACGCAATCATTAGGCCCGTAATGATGGTCCCAACAAAGCCAAGAATCAGTGGATAAGTAAGCGCTCCCAGAATTTTGGAACGCATTTCATCTTGTTTGCGTAGGAACGTAGCCGTTCGTTGTAACGCTTCTTCCAGAAACGCTCCTTCGAGCCCCGCCCGAACCATGCTCAGGGTCAACTCAGAAAACACATGGGGCTGAGCCGCCATCGCTTGGTCTAAATTCGCACCTTCGGCCATCGCATCATGCACGCTCTTCAAAGCCGACTTGAGGCCCGTATGTACAGACGCTTCCGAGAGAATCTGCAAAGCTTCAAGCATCGGGACACCGTTGCTCAAGAGGTCTGCCAGTTGAGTGCATGCGTCGGCGACTTGGTCTTTTTTAACGCGAGGCTTAAACTCCCAACGCGTCATTGGGAGGGTTGTCTTGCTGGAATCGGTGACGGTCAACGGAAACAACGAACGCTGGCGTAGCCTCTGAAGGGCTTCGATACGCGTCGTGGCGGAGATTGTCCCTTCGGTGCGCTGTCCTTGCTGCGTCTTAGCGGTATATGCGAAGTCTGGCATGGAGGCACCGGGTTCGATTAATCCGCCTTGCTAACACGCAAGACTTCATCCACAGTTGTGATTCCGTCCAGAACCTTCTGCCATCCATCGGCGCGAAGTGTTTGCATACCTGCCTTCATCGCAGCTTGTTTAATAACTTGCGATGAGACCTTTTGGGTAGCCAATTGTCGAGTTTCCTCGTTTGCTACGAGCAACTCGTAAATGCCGAGTCGTCCGCGATATCCATTGCCGCGACACTTCTCGCATCCGACCGGCTTATACAAAATCAGATCGGGGTCGAGACGCGCATCGATCGGGAAATCTTCCGGGAGTTCTTCAATCGCTGGATGATAGGGACGACGGCATTCAGGACAGAGCTTACGCACCAACCGTTGCGCCAACACGCCTTCCACGGTACTGGAAACCAAAAAGGGCTCGACACCCATATCGCACAATCGCATGAAAGCACCCGCTGCATCGTTGGTATGCAAGGTACTGAAAACCATGTGACCTGTGAGCGAAGCTTGCGTCGCATTTTCGGCGGTTTCCAAGTCGCGGATTTCACCGACCAAAACCACGTCAGGGTCATGACGCAGGATCGCTCGCAAGCAACTTGCAAACGTCAGCCCCACTTTGTGATGCACTTGGATCTGATTGATTCCTTCGAGTTGGTACTCGATAGGGTCTTCGATCGTAATGATCTTGGTATCTTCTGACTTGATTTCGTTTAACGCACTGTAAAGCGTAGTGGTCTTACCGGAACCCGTGGGACCCGTTACCAAAACGATACCGTGCGGTAAGTTGATCAGCTTTTGGAACTGTTGATACACAGCCTCCGACATGCCGATGCCACGCAGAGAAAACTGCAGATTCGATTTATCCAACACACGCATGACGACACTTTCGCCATGTAACATCGGAATAATCGAAACGCGGATATCGATTTCACGTCCCGAGATGCGTAACTTGATGCGTCCGTCTTGCGGTATACGTTTCTCAGCAATATTGAGCTTGGCCATGATCTTCAAGCGGCTCACGATCGCATTGCGAAATTGATTCATTTCCGACGGAGTTGGCTGTCTTTGCAAAATGCCGTCGATGCGATATCGAATCTTTAAACCATTCTCTTGCGCTTCAACATGAATATCGCTTGCTCGCGCCTCAATCGCTTCACTCAATATTTCATTGACCAATCGGACGACAGACGCTTGTTGAGCTTCTTCGGCATCTTCCGAGCCATCGATGTTGATGTCTTCCAACATCTCAACGTCGCCGCTCTGAAGTCTTTGCAATGCAATTAGGCCATCTACCGTTTCGGCACCAACACCCAGATACTTCTTGATCAATCGCCGAACGGCATCGCTCGTCGCAACCACGGGGCGAACTTCAAGTTCCAGTGCAGAAGCAACGGAGTCAAACGCGTTAAAGTCAAACGGATTGCTTACCGCTAATCGCAAAAATTGTTCTGTGCGCTCGAGCGGAAAAACCTCATGGCGATGGATCAGCTTTATGGGAAAACCTTCCATTGCTGTCGGATCAACTTGAACGTCATCCGATTCGAGATATTCCAGCCCAAGAGCTCGAGCGGTCTCGATCAATAAATCTCGTTCCCCTTCGAACTCCCATTGCTGCGCCAGAGACTGCAACGAAGCTTTGTCACGCAAACAATCCGCTACGTTGCGCAATTGATAAGGGTCGAGAGAGGGAGTCAGCGATGTGGTATTGGTAATCATGGCTTATTGGTGGGCTCATACTGCCAAATAACGAAGGATCGATTCAATTCGATTCTTGTGCTTTGGTCAGACCATCCGTGGTTAGGGTTCTAGGTGGGGGTAAAATGGTGGGTTGGTTCACCGCATGTCATACATCTCGAATCGACTCAGCCGCTTCGATTTGCATGGCGAACAATCTGGCGTCAGCTCTAGTTTAGGTGGGAGGGAAAGAGCGAACGTTCGAAAGTTATTGCAAGTGGTTGATCTATTGAACCTCGAGGCCATCATGGACTACGGAGTTCACCATAAGATCCTTTAATTACTGTGACTAATTGTATCGGTTAGGCCGATACGAGTCAAACCGGAAATGCTGTATAGACGATCACTGCCTCCCTTGTCGTGGGGTGCGTAGAAGCATCTGCAAAGCGTCTTCGATCTGTGATGATTTCGACTCCCGCAGACGGATGACTTGAATTTGTCGGGAACGCTGCTCCCCTGCCCTTTGGTCGATTAACTGAACAAAATCGTGGATTTCCCGCGATAATTCCGCCGGAGCGCGAAGAACAATCGAGTTGGAAGTTGGCTCTACGCCTAGAGTTAAGATCGGTCCGACGGTTTCCGCATTGATTTGCTGCAAAATTGTAGCCACATCGGCAGAAATACCCTCTGGAATGGTGAGCGGTTTTCGCCCGCCGTCCGATGTTAGCTGATTGTTGTACACGTCTTCAAGGACATCAACAACCCGCTGAGCATCCGTATTTTCAACGGAAATTAACGCAGGTTGTTCGAGTTGGAGCTGATTGATGAGCTCGTCGGAATCAAGAACAGAGAGTAATTCCTCGATCACGGTACGGTCCGCATTCCCACCATACATGACCAACGCATTGATTCGGGTGTCGGCCACAAACGTTGTTCGCATCAACGAGCTCGATGTGAAGGGACTGCTACCGCCGCTGTTGGTAGCACCACGTCGAAAAAGCGAAGTAAATAGTTGTTGCAGTTCGTCTGCATCCGCATGACGGAGCATATAAACGGAGTAGTTGCCCGTCGATGCGGCTGGGAGAACGGGTTGTCGCATGCCAGCTGCCAGCAACGATTCAAATTGATCCAGGGCAGCGATATCCTCCGAAGCAATGGTCCATTGTCGATCACCGGGAATCACGACAACGGGAGGAGAGTCATTACCTGAAGCGGTTTTCGTGGCTGGGTTGTTTGGGACCGGAATGTTTGGGGCTGGTTCTTGAAGGGGATCGGGATTGGGACCTCGAGGGGGCTTTTCTGGATTGTTGCTGGCGTCAGGTGTGTCTGACTTGGGAGGCAGATTTTCATTGGGGACGCGAACGATCTCAAGCGGATTGTCGCGAACCTGAGGCCAAACTTTACGAAGCTGTTCGAGTAATAACTCCGAATCGCGCTGAATGGTAACAGTACGAACGCGGCCGCGTGCAACCGGCCCTGCTGATTCGGTAAGCGGTTCGCCCATCTTTTGCAACAATTGCCGGACCATAACCAGCTGCTCTTTTGTACCGCGCACCAATATTTGACTATTCGCTTCATCTTTATTGACGGTAGGTGATGTCGCATAGGGTTCGTCAGCGAAGAGTGA
>JBILTA010000844.1:0-2599 GCA_044371785.1 Pirellulaceae bacterium
GGCATTCGGTCTTAAAATCGATCGCTCGATCCTCGGCACCCTCAACGTTGACTTCCAGCAGGCGATGCAGACGATCGCTGTGCTCGCTGGCGGTAATTACTCCGGCCTCACCTATGAGAGCGGTCAGGTGCGCAATATCTATGTGCAGTCGCAACCAGATGAGCGCAGCAACCTTGAAGATGTTCTCAGCTACTACGTTCGTAATCGCGACGGCAAGATGGTGCAGGTGTCGGAGTTTGCCTCAGCGGATCTCTCCAGTGCGCCGCCGGTGATCAGCCACTACAACCTCTATCGCACGATTCTGGTGCAGGGGGCTGAGGCGATCGGTAAGAGTTCTGGTCAGGCTCTTACGGCGATCCAGAAGATCTTCAACAGCTTGGACTTCAACAACATCGGCTACGCCTTCACCGGTATTGCCGCCCTGCAGCTTTCAGCCGGCAGCGCCAGTGTGCTGGTGTTCGGCCTGGGTGTGCTGATCGTTTATCTCGTGCTCTCTGCTCAATACGAGAGCTACGTCACGCCGGTGATCATCTTGATGACCGTGCCCCTGGCCATGCTCGGTGCCCTGGTGTTCCTGTCGCTGCGTTCGATCGACCTGAACATCTATGCCCAGGTTGGCCTGGTGACCCTGATTGGTCTGGCCGCGAAGAACGGCATCTTGATCGTGGAGGTGGCTGAACAGCACCTTGAGGCCGGCATGAGTGTGCCTGAAGCCGCCATCGCTGCTGCTGAGTCCAGAATGCGTCCGATTCTGATGACGGCGATTGCTTCGCTGGCGGGCTTCTTGCCGTTGGTGGTGGCCACGACAGCTGGTGCGAATAGTCAGCAGTCGCTCGGCACGGTGATCTTCGGAGGCCTGCTGGTGGCCACGGTGCTCTCGCTTGGCGTGGTGCCGCCTTTCTATGTGGCGATTAAGAACCTGGAGGAGCGCTGGTTCGGCGAGGGCGGAGGTCGTGGTGGTGATGCTTCTGCAGCCGCCACCCTCCCCCGCGTCGACTGAGCATGGTTGCACTCGATCAACCTCGTGCTTCGAAGCCTTCTGGGTTTGGCCTGTTTACGAGGATTGTTTATATCCACCAGGCTTTAAGCCTCGCCTTCTTCATCGCCGCGTTGCGAGTCTTCCCCCGGCATGGGTTTGAGCAGCTTGTGCTGCCTCATGGTCTTGGTATTGCCCTCTCTGTGGCCGTGCTGCTGGCTGTGTTTGGGGTGTCGAGTCGCCACTCACTCAAAGCCCTGGGTTGGCTCCGCGTGATCTTGTGGATCAGCGTCATCAAGATCTTGGTTGTCCAGCTTTGGCTGATCAGCAAGGGAGAGCTCGAGTTGGCGGCTTATGTCCGCGGCATGTTGATCAATGAGCTGATTGCGATCCCGTTGGCGATCTATTGGTCCAGGCCTGTTCACAGGGTTTATCTGGCCTCCTTCAGGCGGCGCTCTTCTGGGCCGTTATGACGGAGCGTGGTCCAGACCCTCCGGGTCTGCGCCGCTGCCTTGGGCCGCTGCGCCTGATGTGGCTGCTGACGGCCCGTCCTCAAACACGCTGAGCCCCAGGTTGCCCTGGGATCAGGTGATCACGGTCGGCTTGTCCATGCCCGTGCGTACCTTGATCTCCGCCAACTCATCAATGGCGCTGATCAGATCGCCAAGGGCATCTTGCGGATCCTGATCGAGGTTGCCGCTGGGTGGCACGTAGCTCTCGAGATAGACCCGCAGCGTGGCGCCCTGGGTGCCGGTGCCGGAGAGGCGCAGCACCACACGGCTGCCGTCATCGAGGAGCAAGCGCAGCCCCTGGCCGCTGGTGAGGGAGCCGTCTACCGGATCGGTGTAGGCGAAATCGTCGGCGGTGGCGATGGAGCGGCCGGCAAAGTTTTGACCCACCAAACCCGGCAGCATCTCCTTCACGCGGTTGTAGAGGCCGTGGGCGGCCTCGCTGGCGATGGCTTCGTAGTCGTGGCGGGAGTAGTAGTGGCGCCCGAAACGGCCCCAGTGTTCCGCCATGATCTGGGACACCGGCTCACGCCGCTTGGCCAGGATGTTGAGCCAGAACAGCACGGCCCAGAGCCCATCCTTTTCGCGGATATGGTCCGAGCCGGTGCCAAAGCTCTCCTCACCGCAAAGGGTGATCCGCCCGGCATCCAGCAGGTTGCCGAAGAATTTCCAGCCGGTGGGTGTTTCAAAGCAGGGGATGCCCAGCTCCTTGGCCACCACATCAGCGGCGGCGCTGGTGGGCATCGAGCGCGCCACACCCGCCAGGCCGGAGGCGTAGCCCGGCACCAGCGTGGCGTTGGCGGTGAGCACGGCCAGGCTGTCGCTGGGGTTCACGAAACAGCGCGTGCCCAGGATCATGTTGCGGTCGCCATCTCCATCGCAGGCGGCACCGAAGCGGTAGGCGTCGCTGCCCATCAGCAACTCAGCCAGCTCATGGGCGTAGGTGAGGTTGGGGTCGGGGTGGCCGCCGCCGAAATCTTCGAGGGGCATGGCATTGCGCACGCTGCCGGCTGGGGCCCCGAGCAAACCCTCCAGCAGCCGCTTGGCGTAGGGGCCGGTCACGGCATGCATCGCATCGAAGGCGATCGGGAAATCGCTCTGCAGCAGATCCCGG
>JBILTA010000206.1:0-8476 GCA_044371785.1 Pirellulaceae bacterium
CGATTGGTGATTAGCAAGATTAAGCAGCAATTCTCCTGCCTGTACTGTTTGCCCAAGCTCAACATTTAATCCGTGGACCTCAAAAGGGAGTTCAGGCATGTCGCTTTCAATAAGTCTTGTACCGTCGACTGCCTGCACGGCGACGTTGCTCGAAGCTTTCTTTGGTGGCAAATTACTAAGTGGCGGCGCGACAATGTCCATGGAGGACACAAAGCTGCCGGTCGCAATCGTTTCGATTGCTTCTATCGATAACCCTCGATTGAGCAATTCTTGACGTGCTGCCTGAATCGCAATTTGCTGCCGCTGCAAATCGTTTCTTAACTCGAGCATCCGTGTACCCGATATTGCACCTGATTCAACAGCCCCACCTAAACGTTCTATTTGGGTTTTGATTAAGTTTGTTTCTTGCGTCGCTTTGAAGAGCTGTGTTTGGGTAGCTTGCAGATATTCGCTAAACAATTGCAGAGTTACCAGTTTCTGCCCCGGCTTTACCGTATCTCCAGGAAAGGCATAAATGGCAGACACAACGCCTACGGCCGGTGAAGTGACACCTCGATCTGAAACACCGGGACGGTCGCGGATTACTCCCGGAACAGTAATCAATTTCCAGTAGTACGTAGGGCGAGCAGGTTGGGTTATCAATCCCAAGTTCTTTCTTGCTTTCGCTTTGATTTCTACAAGCGATTGCTCTCCACTCTCTTCATCGTTTTCGTGTAATGAAGAACTAGCGACCGAAACGGCAAACTGTGCTGAAAAAAACCACCAACCCATTCCAGAAGTAACCAAAATCAGGCAAATCAAGCCAATAGGTCGCCACAGACTTGCAACACGCATGATAACATCCACTCAAAAACAAAGTGAACCCAAAAGCGACATCCGAAACGGCATGCGATGTCGAGCACTTTTCAAAAGAGACTAACGGACTTCAAGAAAGCGAGGCTTCCGGCGCCGTAGTTCAGATCAAAAGAGCGGAGTGCCTGAGATAGATTGGGATTGAATAGCGTGGACGAAATCGCTCATCCACGTCACGAGCAGATGTTCGGCAATCACCTTCAAACCACTGCGTAAAGTACTCCTGATTGCAAAACGCATGACCAAACGAGTCGTGGTTTTCCTTAATGAACGAAGTGTAGTTTGCTACCCATATCAAGTGGTCACAGCTTGAGCAACCTATGTTGCCATAACATTCGCTTGAACCTTGTTCCATTGCCATGCTGGATTCTAAAGTTCGCGCGTCATTACTGGAGTCCCTAGTTGGCCTCCATTCTTCTCCTTGAGCGTCAGAATCAACATGGGAATGCCTAGGCGACGCTTCATGTGAATGTCCATGTTTATGACAATGCGAGACATGCCCCTTGCTCTCATGTGAGCAAGCAATGCCCAAATGGACATGAGCGACCCCAGCCTGATGATCGGAATGGCAATCATCGTGCGCATGGGAAAAAGAGTTTCCCAAGCCGATAAGCCCGATCAAAATGAAAGCTAGAATACGGTCCATAAATTCCTCTGTAGGTGGCAGTTCATTCTAAGAAGCGACCTACGCTGCGTCCATACGACCTTTCTGATTACATCGAGGCCCTTCTAAAGACCTGCCTCGACGTTTTGGCGTTCAACCAGGGACCGGCGAATAATCTTGCCTTTATTTCAGGTTTCTGGACAAGAGAGTCCCCTCTCAGAGCTTCTGACGATTGTCGAATCGTTCAGACGAACCGAGAACGTTGCACATTGAAGGAAGGAGGCCCTGGCTAGCAAATCCTCGTCTTTCCTGTCCTACATAGTGAAATCGCTATCTTTGATTGCTGCAATTATCGGGTTGACTTGGGCACTGATCCAATTCTACGCCCCAAACAAAATCCTGGCGTCTACTCTAGCAACTCCCAAACTGCCTTCGTCGTTTTTCTCGAATAGCTAACCGAGAGGGGATTTTTCCAGAAGAGAAATCTACTCCATCCTTCGAGCGAATCGTGATTGCCGATGAGCTTGTTGTGACTGAAAACCAGACTATGACGGTGGCCAACCGACGTTAGCCAGCTTCTGAGTTACAGAGCGCTATCTGACAACGGCTCGTCCTATGCTCCCATGACTTACTGAATCGATGGATTCAAAAAACAAATTGTCGAAGGGGTTCGCACTGATACTCACCTTCCAAACTCATCCCCATTCACAACTTCCCCTCCGTCTCGGGTCACCAATGCCATGAAAGATTCCTTGTCGATTTCAACCGACAATCTACGGATGGAACCATCCAGAAACATCGCAATAAAGACGCGATCCTCGTTTTTGATCAACTGAAAAGCTTCATCTGGAGTTAAGTTCTCAGGACTCGCCCAAGGAGCACTATGTTTCGCTAACATCACTGCTGCCATCGTATTCGCCAAACCGTCTGAGCACTCCTGCAACTTCGGAAACTCGCCATCGATGAACATCGTATTTCCGCTTTCCAGCTTTTGGGGACTGGAAATAAGAAAAACATTTGCTGCATTCAAATTATTGGCTTGGTGCGCTCTCGCCGATTGAAAAATGAGTGAGGATTGACCTTGTAGCACTGTATTACTTGGATCATTCCAAGGTTTCATGTTCGTGAAATCAACTTGTTGATATTGCCTCACTTCTTCAAGATAGGGCAACAAAGCAACTTTCCACGACCATACCTTTTCACCGTTGGAGTTGTAAGCAAATGAAGCTGGAAGTGTCCTGTGGGTCTCATTGTAGTTAAGCAACGCTAACGCTATCTGTTTCATGTTGTTGCTATCTTGCATTTGCCGGGCTGCATCGCGTGCCGCACTGACTGCTGGAAACAACAATGCAGTCAGCACGCCAACGCATATCAAAGTCACGAAGAAGAATATCCCCAGCACGATTACTACAATCATGGTTGCAGACATACCTCCACGACTAGGGGGCATCGTTCCCTGAGACGCAGCTCCGTACGCACCAAAGTTCGATGCACCTTGCCCTGGTTGTCCACCGCCGTAAGGATTGTACTGAGACATAACTGCAACCTTGCCTGCAAAACTGTAATCCAAAAGATGAGCGTAAACGTATCTAGTCCGATAAAGTAAAGGACTTACCGACACATTACAAGTGACGGCAAAAGCCGCAAGTCCCGTGCCAAACCTGTTTTAATGGTTTTCTCCCCAAAAACCTTTTGAAGACAAGCGAGTTCTTCCACGAAAACTTCTAATACACGAACGATCTTATCTCACCAAACCTGTTTAATTCTCTGGATGATCGAATAGGAAATGAAGACGAACTCTCCAAATCGCATCAAACAAGCTGGCGACTACGGGTCGTTCTACCAATCGACGTCAAGGGAGGCTATAATGCAATTCCCACCTTATTCGACCTCCAGAACTCACCCTGATGCACTTCACCACTTTCAGTGGCTCATGTTGGAGAAAGCCTACTTATGGCACTTTCTATGAAGATACGCTTCTTTCTGCGGCTGATTCCTTGCTTCTGTGCTGCGCCATTTGGGATCCTCGGTGACACCGCGTCAGCACAAGACGCTCCAATTAATTACCAAAAGCAGATTCGCCCCATCATTGTCGACCATTGCTTAGCTTGTCATGGTGTGGATGCAGACACCCGTGAAGGTGGATTGCGACTGGATCGCAAAGATGACGCTCTCCGAGGTGGAGAATCCCAGAAGCCAGCAATCGTTCCCGGCAAGCCCGACGAAAGTGAACTCATCCGACGCATTACATCGCTATCACCCGATGACGTAATGCCCCCACCGTCGCACGCTGCCCAGCTGTCTCCCGAACAAGTTGCCTTGCTGAAGGCCTGGATCCAAACTGGAGCTAATTACGAGGAACATTGGGCCTTTGTTCCACCAGAAAAGATTGCTTTACAACCAGTCGCCACGGATCATCCTATCGATCAAATAGTCCGCCAACATCTAAACCAAAAAAGCTTGGCCTTCTCGCCTGCAGAAGATATCAACGTCCTCTGCCGCCGAATTTATCTCGATCTCATTGGGCTGCCTCCAACCCCAGCTGAGCTTAAGGCATTCCAAACCGATGGCCTAGAAGCAACCGTCGATCGACTGCTGGCTAGCGAACGATTTGGCGAGAAATGGGCTCGCTCGTGGCTCGATGCTGCTCGTTACTCCGATACCAATGGATACGAAAAAGATCTCAAACGCGATCAGTGGGCCTGGCGTGACTGGGTCATCCGATCCTTCAATAACGACAAGCCCTACGATGAGTTTATCATCGAACAGGTAGCGGGTGACCAACTCCCAAACGCCACTCAAGATCAAATCATTGCCACCGGTTTCTTGCGCAATAGTATGGTCAACGAAGAAGGTGCCATCGTTCCTGAACAATTTCGTATGGTCGAGATGTTCGATCGCATGGACTGCATCGGCAAGTCCGTCATGGGCCTTACGACACAATGTGCCCAATGCCATTCCCACAAATTTGACCCGTTCACCATGCACGATTATTACGGCATGTTCGCCTATCTTAACAACACCTATGAAGCACAATCTTGGGTCTACAATTCCGCACAACAAGCAAAACGCGAAGAAGTTTTGAGCTCGATTTCCGAACTTGAGAACCAAATCAAGAGCACACGAGCTACCTGGGCCGATGACGTACAATTGTACGTAACACAAATCCTTAACTCTGGTGCTAAATGGGATGCCATTACCTTTAATGACATGAACAGCATTAGTGGACTCAACCATCCAACCCAAGAAGCCGATTTGAGTTTGCTCATGAAAGGCCACACGAGCGGTGATGTCTATTTTATTGGTGAACCTAAATTAGAAAACGCAACCGGTTTGCAAATTGAAGTACTCACCCATGCCGATCTCCCTTTTAACGGTCCTGGCCGAAACAATGTGGGGACTTGGGGGATTCGCGAAATCGAACTTTTCATGCAGTTGCCCGACACTAAAGATTGGCAAAAAGTAAAACTGCAAAATGCCACAGCTGATTTCTCGGAACCAGAACAAAAACATGATGAAGGCAAAAGTAGTAGCGGTCCAGTCACATTCTTGATCGATGGAAACGATGCCACCTGGTGGAAAGCAGACCGTGGCACGGCTCTACGAAACCAACCATCCGTTGCGGTTCTTCAATTCGAAACACCCCTCCAAGCACCGGCGGGAACTAAGATCAAAATCGCCATGCGCATGACTGATATGGTTGGAGCCTGTCGCTTTTCAATAACAAATTCAGAAAAACCTAGCGCCATCCATCTCGATTATGCAGCTATCCTATCTGCCCGAAAGTTGGAAGTAGAGCGGACAGTAAGCGAGCAGCGTGCGATCTTTGATGCATGGCGAAAGTCTGTTCCCGAACTCAAAGCCATTTCAGATCAAATCGATGCTTTATGGAAACAATATCCGGCTGCAGAAACGTCGGTCTTGCATACCTCAGAACGTCCGAATACGGACGCACGAGTCACCCACTTACTTCAACGCGGCGAATGGGACAAACCAGCGGAAGCAGTTATTCCCAATGTTCCCGCTGCCTTCCATCCTCTTCGCGATAACACCTCTCCACCGCGACTCCGCTTCGCAAAATGGCTGGTCGATCGTAATTCACCACTTGCTGCTCGTGTTGCCGTCAATCGGATCTGGCAATCAGTATTCGGACTTGGCTTAGTTGAAACCTCAGAAGACTTTGGCACTCGTACCCCAATGCCTGAGTATCGTGATCTTCTGGATTGGCTTGCCGTCGATTTTATGGAAAATCAGTGGAGCACTAAAAAACTTATTCGTAAAATCGTCACCAGCCAGACCTACCAGCAATCTTCACGTGTCACTCCCCTACTGCTTGAAATGGACCCCGACAATCGACTGTTAGCAAGAGGTCCACGCTTTCGCGCCGAAGCTGAAGTGGTCCGTGATATGGCGATGGCCATGTCAGGGCTGATCCATCATCAAATGGGTGGACCAGGCGTGATTCCTCCAGTCCCACAAAACGTCCTCGACTACAACTATGTCTATCCCAGCTATTGGACGCCTGCTGAAGGCCCTCAGCGCTACCGTCGAACGATTTACAACTTCCGCAAACGCTCAATGCCCGATCCTGCCATGGCAACCTTCGATGCACCCAATGGAGATTTCGCATGTGCCCGTCGCATGCGTTCCAATACACCTCTGGCAGCGTTAACGGGTCTCAATGAAACCATCTTTATCGAAGCTGCTCAAGCAATGGCTTTACGCATTCTCAAAGAAGGTGGAACGGATGAGACTTCGCGCATCCGTTACGTATATCAACTCTGTATGTCCCGCTCACCCAATGCGACCGAACAACAAGTAATGCTCGACCTGTTAGCCCTACAACGTAAGCGAATCGCCGACGGTTGGCTCAATCCTCGTGAAATCGTAACGGGTAAAGCCGACCAACTTCCCGCGCTACCTGAAGGTACCACACCTCAGGATGCCGCCGCTTGGACCATTGCTTCCCGTGTCATGCTAAATCTTGACGAAACCATCTCCAAGAACTAACTCATCAAATAGATCGTGACGATATGACACACCCTAACACCGAATTGGCTCGCCGTTGGTTTCTTCAACGCTGTGGTATTGGACTTGGCTCCATCGCTGCAGGAAGCTTGTTGCATCAAGAACTTTCAGCTCATACGCTGGGGGAAACGAATGCGAATCCACTTGCCCCGAAGTCGCCGCATTTTGAGCCAAAAGTAAAGCGTGTTATCTACATGTTTCACGCGGGTGCTCCCAGTCAATTGGAGCTGTTTGATCATAAACAAGAATTGGTCGCTCGTAATGGACAGCTTCCACCTGCCAGTCTCCTCGAAGGCTATCGCGCTGCCTTTATCGATCCAAATTCGGGCTTGTTAGGCGGCAAGTTCGCATTTCAGAAGCATGGCCAGTGTGGTATGGAACTGAGCGAAGTGCTTCCGCATACTGCTGGGATCGCTGACGACATCTGTTTGATTCGTTCGATGCAAACAGAGGCCGTCAATCATGCGCCTGCTCAAATCATGATGAATACTGGCTCCCAACAATTCGGCCGGCCCAGCTTTGGATCGTGGACTTTGTATGGACTCGGGAGTGAGGCAGAAAACCTACCCGGCTTCGTTGTCTTGACCAGTGCCAAGGGTACCAGTGGCGGGGCAAGCAATTACGGAGCCGGTTTCTTGCCGACGATGTACGGTGGAGTGCCGCTGAGAAGCAAAGGCGATCCCGTACTCTATTTGTCAAATCCTGCCGGCATTGATAACCAAACACAAAAAGAATCGTTAGATGCGATTCGTCGCTTGAATGAATCTTCGCTGGGCAGTTTAGGAGACCCGCAGATTGCCGCCCGAATTCAAAGCTATGAAATGGCCTATCGTCTGCAGTCTAGCGCTCCCGAGCTCATGGAGCTCAAAGATGAGTCACCTGAAACACTGGCGATGTACGGCATCAAAGATCCTAAAGAAGCCAACTATGCGCGCAACTGCCTATTGGCTCGACGTCTCGTTGAGCGCGGAGTTCGATTTGTGCAATTGTTTCATGAAGCTTGGGATCAGCACGGTAATCTCAAAGCAGATGTAAAGAAGAACGCTTTAGACACAGATCAAGCGAGTGCCGCGCTTGTCAAGGATCTTAAGCAGCGCGGTCTACTAAAGGATACGTTGGTAATCTGGGGTGGCGAATTTGGCCGAACCCCGATGGTTCAAGGTGGCGATGACGGTCGCGATCACCACAACCGCTGTTTTAGTCTTTGGCTCGCCGGCGGTGGACTGAAAGCAGGATTCACCCACGGCAGAACGGATGATTTCGGTTTTAATGTGATCGAAAATCCAGTTCACGTTCATGATCTAAATGCAACACTTCTGCATCTACTTGGGCTAGACCACCTCAAGCTCACTTATCGCTTCCAAGGACGCGATTATCGACTGACGGACGTACATGGAAATTTGGTCCGGGAAATTCTCGCTTAGCGAGTCGCCAACCATTACACTATGGCAACATCCCACCTTGTTTGTCTCCACTTGAGTTTGGCTTAGGCTCAAGTGGCCAGCCTTCGATGGAGTTTTTGCCATGGCACCAAGTTCCTCCCTAATCGGCCGTATTCAATCACGCCGCGATTTTTGCAAATGGACCGCGTTCGCGGCTATTGGGTCAACCCTGCCCCTTTGGACTCCCCCTGCCCTCGCTGGCACACTCTCCTCAAAATGGCTCACCATCGAGTCAATCGACCGAGTGACACTTGATGTTCCATTCCGTGAAATCCCCGCTCGCGCTATGGCCAAAGAAGTTCCGCATTGGGTCTATTCAGAGGTCCTCCAAGTAAAACTCAAGTCGGGTATAGTCGGCTTCGGCGAAACAATGCTCTTCTACACTTGGAACACCACCAGTGACGAAGTAGTAAAGGAATCAATGGGCAAAAATGCTGCGGAAATCATGTGGCGTGACGATTTGGGAGCAGGTTTACAAATCGCTCTTTTCGATGCAGTTGCAAAATCCCTTGAAGTTCCCGTCCATGCTTTATTGGGATCCAAAATATAC
>JBILTA010000785.1:0-2598 GCA_044371785.1 Pirellulaceae bacterium
ACGGATGACCACGTTCGAATCGAACGATCCGGAGATGGCCGAACTTACACCGGAAGGCTTGGCGACGTTCGGAAAGATTCCAGGAACAGTGGCAGTTATGGCACGTTTCCAAGGACAAGTTGCCGTTTTTAGAGCGACCATTCCCTTGGGCGCTCCGGTTGCTTCATTGCCTCCGACCGTAAACCTCATTGATAAACATGTCTTTGCCCAATTGCAATCGTTAGGACTTCCACCGTCAAACCTAACCGATGATGCTACCTTCCTACGACGCGTGACGGTGGATATCGCGGGCCGTTTGCCACGCATCGAAGAAACAGAACAATTTCTGGGAGATACATCCGCTGACAAACGCCAGAAATACATCAATCAGCTATTGGAAAGTAACGACTATGCCGCAAATTTTGCGACCAAGTGGGCCGCGATTTTGCGCAACAAACGTAGTACGCCGGACGATCGCTGGAGAACGTATTCGTTCCACCAGTGGCTCTATCAACGCATCGCTAGTAATGTGGGGATGAACCAATTGGTTAGCGAACTTCTTACGGCCAGTGGCACCCCAGATGACAACCCTGCTGTTGGTTGGTACCGGGAATTGACCGAGCCAGAAGCATTGGTCGAAGACACCGCCCAACTCTTTATGGGCCAGCGCATTGGCTGTGCTAAATGCCATCACCATCCACAAGAGAAATGGAGCCAGGCGGACTATTATGGCTTGGCGGCGTTCTTCACTCGGATCGGACGTAAAGGCGACGTTCGCGCCTCCGTCACTCGAGTCGTTCATCAGATTGGTGATGCCGCATCGCGACATCCCCGAACGGGTGAAGCTCTTAAACCGCGTGGTCTAGGTGCCGAAGTGGCTCAAGTCGATCCATGGCAAGACCCACGTGAAGTATTGGCCAATTGGCTAACGGCGCCAGAGAATCCGTTCTTTGCTCGAGCTGTGGTTAATCGCTATTGGAAACATTTCTTTGGACGTGGATTAGTCGAACCTGAAGATGATATGCGGTTGACCAACCCTGCCAGCCATCCAGAATTACTCGACGAATTGGCTGCCGATTTTGTAGCTCATGGATATGACGTGAAATATCTGATATCGCTGTTGTGCAATAGCTCAGCCTATCAACTCTCGGCGATACCGAACGAATTTAACGCGGATGACAAATCCAGTTTCTCACGCTACTATCCCAAACGCTTGGCGGCAGAAGTCACATTGGATGCCGTCGATCAAATCACGGGACAAGCCACCTCATTTCCAGGCTTACCTTCAGGTACATTGGCCAACAATCTGCCCGACAATGGTTTCCCATCGTATTTTCTTACCGTTTTCGGACGTCCGGAAGGAAACAGCGCCTGTGAATGCGAACGCAGCAGCGAGGCCAACTTAGCTCAGTGCTTGCATTTGATTAACTCGGATGAAGTGCAGAAGAAACTGCGTGCTGATAGTGGTTTGGTCGCTCAACTGGGCCAGTCGAAAGATGACATCGCCGCAGCGATCCGTACTCTATACATGCGAGCTTATTCGCGACCTCCCGAAGCAAGTGAACAAGAAATTGCGCTTCGTTATTTGCAGAGTAAGCCTGACCTAAGGGCAGCCTTCGAAGACTTGGCTTGGACGTTGATGAACACCAAGGAGTTCTTGTTTAATCATTGATCGAATGCGCGTTGTGCGGACGATCACGACCTGCTGCACGGCGTAATGAAATTACAACTTGGAGTTTACATCTTGCGATTTTGTCGAGTCGTTTTATTTCAATGGGTTTGCTGGACCGTCGCTTCTATGGCGACGGGTTCGGTTCTCTTTGCGCAATTGCCAATCCATCAATTCCACTCACTTTCTCAAGTGGGATGTCAACGCGGTCAAACCGTGAACCTGTCGGTTGCTGGAGTTGATCTGGTCGACATTCGACAATTGGTTTTCTCCGACCCAGCACTACAGGCACAACTCGTTCAGGGCGCGGTCGAACCTGTGACCGAATTGAGTCAACCACAGTGGGGCAACTTCACGTTATCTGTTCCGGCCGAGCAGCCCCTGGGAATTTATGAAGTGTGGGGAGTTGGGCGATATGGCATTTCTAATTCCCGACGATTTGTCGTAGATTCGCTAGCTATATTCAACGATCCAGGCAACAACAAAACGTTAGCACAAGCCAGTTCCATTACCTTGCCCACGGCAATCCAAGGACGCTGCGATAATGCTGTTGTCGATCATTACAAAGTCGAATTAAAAGAAGGGGATGCCATCTCCGTGGAGTGCTTTGCCAAATCGCTCGATTCGCGATTGACTCCCGTGGTCGCCATCCTCGATTCCAAAGGGAGAGAACTCGCTAGTGTTCGGGGCACAGAACTGAAAGATCCTGTAATGCAGTTCACCTCTCCCAAAGCGGACAGCTACGTTATCACCGTGCGTGATTTTCTCCTTGAAGGTGGAGGAAATTCGTTTTATTGGCTTCGATGCTTGCCAACTGCCAGCGTTGAAGATATCTCCCCTTCGATTGCAGCTGCAGCTAGCACCTTATCATGGAAGGGAATCGGCCAAACTCTTAAACCCGGTGCTCCGCGCAGCTCTGTCGAGCTTGGCACTGGCAGTTTGGCACTAAC
>JBILTA010000207.1:0-8461 GCA_044371785.1 Pirellulaceae bacterium
ATAAGGACGCTGCTCGGACTATCGAGCTGCACGCCGAACAAGTGAGGCCGGTGGGATTCGAACCCACGCTTTGCGGATTAAAAGTCCGCTGTGCTGCCGCTACACCACAACCTCATGAATGGTTATGGCTATGCGTTTCAAGCGACTAAGTGTTTGCATCGGTTTCTCCTTTGTGTTGTTTGTTGTTCAGTGGTAGCCCTGAGAATTGAACTCAGCGCGCTCCGCTTATCAGACGCCTGTGTTTTTCCGTAGCTAACGCGGGGGCTCCAGCCCTCGACTACCATCTCTTCAGTCGGGTGTGTCGGAATCGAACCGCTCTCGATCGCCCCAAACGACCTGTGCCAGCCATTACACTTCACCCCCGATAGTTGTTATGTCAGTGGACAAGCAGGGAGTTGAACCCTGTAGCCTTGATTGCAAGTCAAAGCGCCGACCCGTCGGCAAGCCCGTATTCAGTCTTCAGGAGCCAGAATTCAGACTTCAGTGCATTGCCTGAAACCTGACGCCTGATTCCTGATTCCTGTTAAGTGACTCGTGTGGGATTCGAACCCGACCTAGCTGGCTTGAAAGACCAGCAACCTCACCAGAAGTTGAACGAGCCATATTGGTTATGTAGGTGCGCACCTCTAGCGCAGTTGTTCTCATGTGAGTTTTTGTGAGCCCAAAGGCAGAGAGTAGTGAGTAGAAAGGAGACCGCAGTAGACGCATTGTATTGCTCTCCTGTCGACTTTCTCTTGTCTACTGCTCTGCTGCCTTCGGCAGTGGACTGGGAGGTGCTCGAACCCTCCTCTCCGGCTCTTCAGGCCAGCGCTATACCGTCTCAGCTACCAGTCCATCTGCATGTAAAACGTTGGAAAAAGGCACGAAAAAACCCGGTGTCACTTTGGGGTAACACCGGGTTCGCCAACGTTTGCTTCGTTAGTACGGCCGAGTGTTACCTCCGATGTGGATGTAAGGGGAGCGCATTCGCGTTTTGCAACACGATACTACCCTCATATCCATTAAATCGTTCGGTACTCAGCCGTATTGAAGTCATGATCTCGTATCCAGTGATTGATTGCTTTTAAGATTCCTTGCCACGCCTTGTAGCGTGTACAGGAAGATAGACGTGGATATGATGAATTGGTTCGCTGAATTTTCTTGGTTGACCAAAATTCTTGCAGGAAGCTAACATCCCGACATACGTATAAACGCTGATACCCAGCGAAAGTCTCCATACTGAATGAATAAAATCGAACTATTTTCACAAGACCGATCCAAGTACGGCAATAAAGTCTTCCGTGCATTCGTCGCATCAGGTCGTACTGTTTATCCGCTCAATCCGACCGCGACCGAAGTAGAAGGCGATCCCGCGTTCGCCTCGATTGCTAATCGACCCGTTGTCCCAGAGTCCCTATCGATTGTCACTCCGCCTCACGTCACAAGCCCCGTCATCCAACAGGCGATCGCCGCTGGCGTAAAGAACGTTTGGATGCAACCTGGTGCAGAAGATGACCAAGCATGCCAGGCAGCTCGAGAAGCGGGACTCAACGTCATCGACGATGGAAGTTGTATACTTGTGCTAGTTGCCCGTGAGAATCGGGGTTAGAAAGTTCACTGGATCCACATAGCAATAGCTACGCTTGCCGGATGGGGATCCACTTCCAATCTGTAAGGCATCGTAATACCCACTCCAAAGGTCCAAAGCGAAAAAATCGCAGCCACAATTTCATTGTAATGAGCAGCAGGAGGTAAACGAGTAAACAAATGGCTATACCTTGGGCGGGACCAATCTGCCCGTACCAAGCCAAGCCGAAGCTGTTGAACAACAGGCCCATAATGACCGACTCGCCGATATAAAGTGAAAGAGTTGAGCGACCTTCGCCTCCCAGCAGACTCGCAACACGAACACCCAAAGACTGCACAAAGAACCGAGAGGCTAGTGATAGGTAGACCAAAGTCAACATTGGCGCAAAAAGCCCCCGAGCACCCAGCGATAGAAACCTCAAAAAAGCGAATTGATGCTCGTTTTGCAAATTGCTAAGCCAGGGATAAACCAAGTTCCCAGCAACGGCAGGCAGCCAAAAAGCAATCAATATGAATCCAGCAATTTTGTGCAGGGAATCCATGCCTTTCAGCTCATGTTCCTTGGCTGCAGCAAGTCCAACGAGAAACATTGCAAACACTTGAGGCATGAAAAGTAACGGCGTAATGACATACAATCCGATCAAAGATTCGACACGAAACATTATGATTTCGACAAGCGTTCCCTGCGTGTGAATCCTGAGAGCATCTTGGTAAGAATCCAATGATATAGCTTGTGAAATCGGAACGAATCCGAGCAGGACATGCCCAAGAAGCGAAACCAGCCACATGCAACTGGCTGCAATCAAAAGATTGCGGGCGCTCCAACCTCGCATCCAAAACAGCGGAACGCCTAGGATTGCATACGTAACTAGAATATCCCCAACGAACAAAAGGCAAGCGTGCAATAATCCAATCAAAAGCAATCCGCCTAATCTTCGAAAGAACCGCCAACGATTGGCGTCGGTGTCGCCCGAACGCAGTTGCGAATAAAATCCCCAACCGAATAGAAAGGAGAAAATCAAAATAAACTTGCCATCGCAGAGAGCTTCAATCAGAAATTGGGCCCATCGATCCCAGTCCGACGGAAATTGCAAATCGATGTAGGTTCCAAACGATCCTTCAGGCATAGCAAAGAACGAAAAGTTAACAAACAAGATTCCCAACAAAGCGATCCCTCGCAAAGCATCGAGTGCTTCGATTCGCGTGGATTGTCTCAAGGTAGTGTTTGTGGAATGGGCGATCATTGAGCAGCCTCATCAATCCACTGCAAAAGTCGTTCACGGACCATTTTGGTTTCTTTGACGGTTGCGCCACCGAATAATCTTTCGGTCCACAACGAGTCAACGGCCAACCGCACGATCAAAGCAATCGCAGGTTCGATGCCGTCCTCAACGGCCCGCTTACGCCAGTGAGAGGTAAACCTACGAAAGGGTTCGGCCCGCGGGTCATCACTTGTCAAGATGGCGAGCATTGCGCCAGCCACTCTATCCTCAGGCGAGATTTTGGCAGTAGCCAGTTCGACATAAGCACGCAGCCAACGGCATGGTCCTTTCAGTGACTCTGCATACTGAGAAACGGCATGATCGTACTCTATGAGCAAATACTCGAGCGTATCCGTGAATAGTTTATCCTTTGACGGGAAATGGTATTGCACCCCACCTTTTGTTGCGTTGGTGGAAACAGCCAATGCATCGATAGTAAGTGCATCAATCCCCTTGGTTGCGATCAGATTTACGGCTGATTGCAACATCGATTCTTTTCGGCTCGGACGTCTTTTTCGCTGTACCATACGTATGGTATAGTTATTGCGGACTGTCTTGTCAAGTCAAAAATTGGAAGCACCGTTGTAGTGAACTCTAAGTCCCCTCCCCAGCTAGCAGGCGACCAACAATCCATCTTCAACAACTAGTTCCACAATTTGCGACTTGGCTTGCTGTTCGGTTAACTCGCCACGGAGGATTTTGACATTGGAAGGGGCAACAATGCCGAGAGAGATTCGGTTGCCTTGGATTTTGACGACTTCCACAGTGATGTTGCCGTCGATAACCAACTTATCACCAACTTTTCGACTTAAAACTAACATTTTGATTCTTCCGTGAGTTCGATTGCTGCGGCAATGCGGGAATTGTTGGTCTGCCGCGTCCCAACACATTCGTTATCAGTTGAGCCAGTGACAACTTAGGTCAATGTTCAAGTGAATTCGAAATTATTAGACGATTAAGGTTTCCAGTAACCGCTGTCGTTCACTAAATCTCTAAGCGGTACTTTGGCGAGCGTTGCGCCATTGGGAAATTGAAGCTTCGCGGTTTCACCGTCGACGGAGACTAGAATCGCCCGTTGGCCTTGCACGTAGCGGTTGCTGAGTGGAACCTCCTGTCCAATTCGAGACCTTATCGCGTTGAGTTGATCTTCTACTTCCTTGCGAAAGTCGATTTCTTTCGGTTTCTTTGACCTGGCTTGTTCTCCTTTGCCACGAGTTTCTCGATGGCGATGGCACGTTTGGTCAATTGTCATTCACGCCTCATTGTTGTGATAGCATTGCAAGAGGCGTTTCATTCGGAACTATTCGCGATGCGTTCGGGCCGAGTCGAAGCAGGAGTCTGATCAAATTCAGATACGAGGTGTGCGTGTCTGCAAATTGGCCACATCGATCGTGGTTCGGAATGGCATCACAAGATTTCATTTGATTGTCCTGCGAACTAGACACAATGATCTGCAGATTCGGATAAGCGGCAAGCAGATTCGCTGCAGTTTCGACATGGGTAATGTTTTCCAGTTCGAAGGAATCTGGAGGTCGATTAGCCCAGCCTTCAACAATCGCCTTAGAGCGTTTGTGTCATGGGGAAGGCAACTCCAAAGGATCAGTTCGTTGCCAGCGGACTTCTGGAAGTCGTTCTTTCGATCTCGCAACGAAATGGTAGATGTAATTTTGCATCACTGGATTGTTTACCCAGCAGTCGTTCTGATGCAAGTTCACGTTGTAATCGGCGGGCAGGAAGCGAATTGCACTACGATAGTAGGTCCACAATTGGTTGACGATCAAGCATTCATCGCATCCAAGATCATGCTTGCCTCCCGTCGGCAGGAGGTGACTGATGATTTCAGCAAACATGTTTTCAAAGATTTCGGTCCCGTAGAGATACAGTCCACCGTTAGGATGCGTCCATGCCGGGGCTGGTAAGATGTCGCAGCGTCGTGCCCATTCTTCATGCGTTATTTGATTCCAACTGGCGCGATCGACGCGTCGTTGTGGACTTTGGCGACCTGAGACCATTGCGAAGTCAGTTGGTGCGACGAGGTCGAACGGCGATGGGCAGTCGCTACGGATGACCATGTCGTTGTCGAGTTGGAGAACATGGCTGAAGCCAAAGAGCGATTGCACGTGATCGCAGACAAATATCTTCTGCCAGAACGCAGGAAGTGGCTAATCCCCCAAGGTAAATAACACTAGCTGGGACTATACTGAGTGCACTTTGGCTAAAGCTGTTTTTGGAGAACTATTTCTCCGGGTGTGAGCCGCGGTGGGATCATTAGGTATACTTGATAGGATGAATTCCAAACAGAAAAATCTGGACTATGGCCATCGAGATAACGAAATCGCAAAGCTGCTTTCGGACTTGGATCTTACAGAGTCTCTTTTGTTGTTGGATTGTTTGCGAGAGGTGCAGTTTTGGATTAAGGATGCTCAGGGGCGGTACCTGCGTGTGAATCGAACGTTTCAGCTGGACTACTCACTTGGGTCGGTAAGTGAAGCGATTGGCAAGACGGACTATGATCTTTCTCCTCCATGGATTGCCGAGGCATTTCGAGCGGACGATGCGTTGGTCTTAGGTGGGCAGAGAATTGTAAATCGGATCGAGTTAATCAGCGGTTATGATCGAATGCTACGATGGTATCAGACCAACAAGTTGCCGTTGAAAAATCATCGAGGGGATTTTGTCGCAACGGCGGGGATCGCGACGCTCCTGCCTGATTTGCAGGGGCCATCGTTTCCGTTACCGCAGTTGGCACCGGCCCTGGAGGTAATGCAAAATGAGACCATGACTGCGCTGACAAATGCGGAGCTTGCAAGTCTCGTGGGACTTTCGGTCAGTGCATTTGAGAGGCAGTTCCGACTGCATCTACATACGTCTCCCATGCAGTTCCATCGCAAGCTGCGATTAGCGAGAGTTGCTGCCGCCTTAATTCAATCCCCGAACACGATTGCTGAAATTGCTCTTAGGTTTGGGTTTAGTGATCAGGCGCATCTTTCTCGACAGTTTAAGGAGTTGTACGGTTCTACGCCGAGTTCCTGGCGAGAGAAACACGGCGGATCGAACTATCTGTAAACGCCGCAATTATTCAAACAAGTTGGGCTGCCATTCAAGACACGTGATCTGCAGTCGGTAATGATATCTGGGACTTTAGTTCGGTATCAAAATCCATGCGAAGAGTATTCGTGAATGATGAAAAAATTCAAATCAGCCCTGTTGTTGTCGGTGCTTTTTCTGTCCGCTCAGTCAAGCTTTCGTCTATATGCTTGGAGTTCCACGGTAGAATTGGCTGAACAGGACAATGGAGCAAGTGATCGGAAACACAGCGATCAGATCAAAGTTTGCCAAGTTGGTTATCTACCTGAGGAGACCAAAACAGCAATTCTGACAGGGGAGTCTCAAGGACAAGTGGTTGTTCGTGAATCGGACAGTCATGAGGTCGTCGCATCGCTTAAGGTTGGAGACCTGTTATTTGATTCCGATACGGGCGAGAACGTACGAAATGTCGATCTGACAGAGGTTTCGAAACCGGGGCGCTATTACGTGGATGTTCCGGGTGTTGGTAGGAGTTTTGACTTCAATGTAGGGGAAGACGTTTTCGTCAGCGCATTTCAGAAGTCGATGCTTTTCTATACAGGCCAACGGTGTGGTACAGCAGTGAGGCTTGGTGGTGATTTCTCACAATATCATCATGCAGAGTGTCATATGTCTGATGCGCACATGGATGCATCGACAGGTCGAGAGGGGACAAGATCAATCACTGGAGGCTGGCACGATGCGGGGGACTTTGGTCGCTATACCATAAACTCTGGAATCTCGATGGGGACTCTTTTGTGGACGTACGAGTTGGACTCAGAAAAGCTTCATGGTGTCGAGTTGATGATACCTCAGCCTGATGGCTCTTTACCGCAAATGCTGAGCGAGATCCGTTGGAATTTGGATTGGATGCTCAAGATGCAGGATGAGAGCGGAGGGGTGTGGCACAAGGCCACCACGGCCAAGTTCCCCGGATCGATACTTCCGGAACGAGACAACGCGAGAATGTTGATAGTCGGCAGCGGATATGATCCTTTTTTGACGACACAAGCCACGGCTGATTTTGTGGCGGTAGCCGCGATCGCTGCACGCGTATACCAACCGTTTGATCCCGACTATGCCGATCGATGCTTGACGGCGGCTAAACGCGGCTGGCGGTGGCTTGATTCGACGCCCGATAGTTATTTCAAAGCCAATCCACGAGATATCGAAACAGGAGCATACGAAGACGACGATGCGAACGACGAAATGCTATGGGCTGCGGTGGAGTTGTTTCGCACAACTGGCGATGCGACCTACCATGAGTACTTCCTAAGCTACTATCGTCGAGTGCGGCCGATGTTCAATTCAGGGTTTCCACACGAGTGGAAGAACGTGCACGCATTAGCTCTTTATGGTTACGCGCTAGAGAGCCGGAGTGAAGTTGACGTGGATGTTCAAAAAGCAATTCGGCAAGATGCTTTAACGGCGGCGGATCAGATAGCCACGCGGATACAGAAGAGTGGCTATCGAGTTCCACTGACGACGGATAATTACATCTGGGGCTCGAATGCCCTAGTGGCAAACTACGGCATGATGCTACGGCTTGCGAATCGGATTTCACCGAAGTCCCAGTACAGCAATGCCGCCCAAGATTGCCTCCACTATTTGCTTGGTCGAAATACGTTCAATACGAGCTTCGTAACACAAGTCGGTAGTCGCTGGCCGATGAACCCACATCATCGACCTAGTGAAGCAGACGATGTTCAGCAGCCTTGGCCAGGCATGTTGATTGGAGGACCGAATGCTAAAAATACGACTAAAAAGAGGCCGCCTGCTCGGCAGTGGGATGATGTCAAGGAGAGCTTCACGACCAATGAAGTTGCAATTAATTGGAATGCACCGTTGGTGTTCTTGCTCGCTGAAGCGTTGCCAAGCCATGCTACAGCTGCAGCGATGCATTCCGGAGTGCAATTAAAGGGGGCCTATGTTTCGAAATCCGATTGCAGCGGAGAAGGGACCTTTGTCAAATCGACGCATCCGATTCCTCCTGGTCACTAAGAGTACGCTGTCGACCCGGCAGGTACTCAGCTCGTGTTTCGAGGGAGCTTGAAACCTAATTTTCGGAAAGCGATGAATCCCAGCTCGCGTTCACATTTATGGTCTTGCTCTGCGGACCATTGTTGGCTCAATCGGTGGCCGACCGCTTTCCGCAACTCGACAAAGATCGCGATGGGAAACTTAGTACTTCCGAAGTAGGTACAGTTGGTTTTTTTTAAAGCCTGCCGACTTCAATCGCGACGGATTGGTAACACTGGAGGAGGCGGAGGCCTATTATAAGAAATCTTCGGTCGCGCCAGCGTCACGGGCTGAGCAAAGTACCAGTTCTAGTCGCGACGCCGGCATGCGGGGGATGGGGCAACACCTGTGTTTCATTGGCCTGTCAAACCGCTCAAAGTCTCCGAGTCCGAATGCCCAGTACCGTCCATAGATACACTTGGAGCCGATGGCAGAAAACTGCGAGTTTGGTGGCGCGAGCCCTCTACTGAGGTTTGCATCCTGCTATCGTGTTTAGCGATTGCGGCTTGTTACAATTTTTGGATGAAAGCTTGCGCCAACACTTGACG
>JBILTA010000786.1:0-2592 GCA_044371785.1 Pirellulaceae bacterium
TTCCTGCATATTCGGACTCGGACCAGGACGTATGGATTGGCAAGCAGAAATCGCCCAACGAGTAATTATTCGAGATGTGTTCTCTGGGTTATGGACGCGCGCTGGAAAATTGATCGATGTGCGCACGGGTTATGTGTCTCTTTCACGCGCCGGGCATAACCCAGGGGTCGAAACTTTGCATTTTTTGACATGGGTTATGGAGCGAGAGACTTTTCCATAACCCCAGGGTCACGAGACTTTGAGACTTCGGAGAGTTGGTGGCCAATGGAAGAAAAAACGCCCAAGAGGATTCGCGCGGAAGTTTGTAGAGTCAGCGCGCGGCGGAGAGTTTGAGACTGGGTAGGAGCGTGCAAACCGTGGAAAATACCGCGTAGAAACGCGAACAGGCCGACGTTTTGAGGCGTCGGCCTGTTGGTATAACACGAGGGTCAAACTGAGTTTGAAACCCTTAATTCAGTTGCGGCAGACAAACTCTGTTCGAAAATCAATAGACAACTCTCTCTTGACACGTTCATTGATGCCCAGGGTTGGACTCGATCATGCGAAGCCAACCCTTAGTGTTGATTGTTCCATGAGTGGGGATATGTTGCAAGACAACACACCGTATCCCTGCTCCGGTTCGCGGCTCGGGGCTTGCCTCGAAAGGGATTGGCTTCTTGATACTTTCAAGCATACAATCGACATAGTTCGAGGGATCGAAATCAATCCAAAAAGTTCGATGAGGTGTGAGCCATGTCCGATACCATCGAAATACGTCTTGCGAGAGTTGAGAGGGAGTTGGCAATCTTACGAGCGAAATCTACTCGCGAAAAGACAAATTGGCTTTCTGAGATCATCGGCACGTTCAAAGACGACAAAGATTTCGACGTGATCGTAAGGCTTGGCAAGGAAATGCGCGATGCAGAAACACCAGAATGCGAGTAGCCGAGAATGTACCTTCTAGATTCTGATCACCTAAGTATCTTGCAACGGCAACTTGGCCCCGAGTTTGAGGCGCTAGCCGACATGACCGTGGCTGTTAAAACCTGGATGCACGAACTTTATTCTGTTGATCCAATGATACGGTCCGAATCGGCGGGGTTTGAAGGCAATCACGGTGGCGATTTGCCTGGAGGATCTTTCGAGTGTCCCGTGATCGGAATTCAACCCCGATGACATATAAGATGGAGCGGAGTGGGGGGCTTTGTAAACTACTTAGTACTTCTCGGGATCTTGGACTACCGAATGGCTAAGTTGGCTTCTAGTTCCGCTGTCGCTTCTTCTGGCGAGAGCTCTACGATTTGCCCCTCACGCCAGATGACGATTTCGGTCCCCGATTGGCGAGCTCGATCGATGACTTTTCGACAAGCTGCCTCGAATGCCAAATTCGCCTTGGCGATCATCCATGAGTCTGGAGCATTGCTTCTAATCATCGGTTGCGTCCTTACGATACAGTTGAATACGTTCCCAGGTACTTTAGTCTAAGACCAGTCCCTTCTCACCGTCAATCTCAGCGATTGGAATTGGCGGGAAGGAAGCGCCGTCAAAAACGCAGGTTGTGTCGACAATCGGAATGTACAGATCTAAGAGATTGGCCAAGCCGCGAGCATAAACACTCGTTAAGCAAGTGCTGAGTGATATTACAGACCGATTTTCAACCGAACCAGCCTGACAGCACTCCACGAATGATTGCTGCGTCGCCAGGTTGCCATTTCGCACCGAGCTCTAGAACAACAGGAATCGGGTTGTTTGCAAAGTCGTTCCGCCAGCACTGCTTCGCTGCATCGAATGCGTCAGTTCCGTTAAGAGACTCGACTACTTCACTTGCACGATCACGCTCTTCCATCGTCATCATGGCAATGACGCGGTACACATCTTGAGCATGCTTGGCGGCTTGCAAACGACTGAACTCCCGAAATTCTTCATCACGCGCTAGATCCTGCGATGAGACCCAACGATCGCGGGTCGCAGTCAGCTTCATCACACTCCAAGTGACAGGGTTCGGGACGACCAACTTGACTTCATCTAATGAAAACTGAAATGGATGCAGCTCTGATCCAACTGCTTCTGGATTGGTCCGGCCGTGAACGCCTTGTTCGCCAAGCGATGGTTTGTGCTTGACGCGTTTGTCTGTCGCAGTAATTCCATCCACGCCAGAATCTGGACGTTGAGCGTGCATTTCGACAACGATCAACTGATCTCCCGAAAGTCGTTTGAGAAATTTCCAACGTTGTTCAGACTCGCGATCACTGGCTTCGAAGCCATTCTGTTTCAGGGCAGAGACGACAGACTTCTGATGGCTCGCATCCTTGATCAGATCAAGTCCGAGAACCAGGTCGACGTCTTTCGTAACGCGTGGAGTCGTATCCAACCAGTTTGGGATCGGTACCACGGTGGGCAAGCTTGCGGAGCTTGATAGCCAGCGCTGCTTTAGAAATAGACCATATCCGCCAGCGACGAGGATGTTGGTTGAAGAAGCAGTAATGAGATCTCGCCAAAGCGGCTGAAAGTGCGGCCACAATAGATCATCCATGATTACCACTACGCCTTCGATGCTTTGATGATGGACTGATACAGCTCCTTGGCCGTTTCGCGTTGACGAGCGTCGCCTGC
>JBILTA010000208.1:0-8456 GCA_044371785.1 Pirellulaceae bacterium
TCGACTTTTCCTGGTGGCTTTAGGGGTGCCTCCGACGCCTTCCGAAATCGACCGGTTTGTGACAGATACCCGTGATGATGCCGTCGGACAACTCGTTGATCGTGTTCTAGCGGACAATCGCTATGGCGAGCGAATGGCTCGGCATTGGTTCGATGTCATTCGTTTTGCCGAATCCAACGGATTTGAAACTAATCGGGTGCGATACAACGCTTGGCCGTTTCGCGATTATGTCATCGAGGCCTTCAATAACGACAAGCCTTACGATCAATTTGTTTCCGAACAGATTGTGGGGGACGCTTTGGGAGCTGATTTGGGAACGGGTTTCTTGGTGGCAGGTACCTATGACATCGTGAAGAGCCCCGACGTCAACTTGACTTTGATGCAGCGACAGGATGAGTTGGCCGATTTGATCAACACAACAGGAACAGCATTTCTGGGATTAACTTTAGGTTGTGCTCGCTGTCACGACCACAAGTTCGATCCGATCACGCAAAAAGATTTCTATGCCTTGCAAGCGATCTTTGCGGGGGTCAATTTCGGCGATCGGACCATTCCACGAGAAACGTCACCGGACTCAAAGAGTCGCGTTGAAGAGCTTACCAAGCAGATTGCAGACTTAGACAGCAGTTTGGCTCAGTTGTTGTTGCAGGCTGAAAAGGTGGCTAGTTCGTCTGGTTTGAGGGTAGCGGTGAACGCTCGCTATAACGAAGAGAACTTTGATCCCATCTTGGCCACGGCTGTGCGTTTCAAAATTCAAGAGAGTGGGGGAAGTCAGCCCTGCTTCGATGAATGGGAAGTGTATAACGCAACTGGAGCGAATGTCGCGTTGGCATCGAATGGGAGCAAAGCAAGTGCTTCAAGCACGTTGCCTGGTTACGCCATTCATCAATTGGAGCATATCAATGATGGACGAACTGGAAATGAATACAGTTGGATTTCCAATGAAACGAATGGTGGAACGATTGAAATTACCTTTGCATCTCCTCAGATGATCCAGCGGATGGTGTGGGGGCGTGATCGCAGTGAAAAATTCAGAGATCGTGTTGCTTCCGTCTACAGCATCGAAGCCAAACGTGAAGATGGTACTTGGGCCGAGGTGGCCAATGGTGCGAATCGAAGACCACCGACGGGCGATGCTGCCAAAGCGCTGATCGCACTGTTGTCTCCGGACCTTCAGCTAGATTATCAGAAGAAGAATGAAGCTCGTGCAAGTTTGCAACAAGATTTGAGTGGGCTGACAACGGGTGAGACGGCCTGGTTGGGGACATTCAGGCAACCTGGTGCCATTCGGCGCTTGTACCGTGGTGATCCTTTGATGCCACGGGAAGAAGTTGCCCCCGGAACCGTGGCTAGTTTAAACGGGATCGATTTAACAAATGAAACACCGGAACGGGAGAGACGTTTAACGTTAGCGAAATGGATCATCGATCGAAAGAACCCATTAACCAGTCGTGTCTTCGTCAATCGACTTTGGCAGTATACCTTTGGAACGGGGCTCGTTGATACTCCGAGTGATTTCGGGGGGAACGGCACGTTACCGACACATCCCGAGTTGTTGGATTGGCTAGCCGACGAGTTTGTTACCAATGGTTGGTCGATCAAACATATGCATCGTCTTCTCTTTTTGTCGAGAGCATTTCAGCAGTCCTCGCAGCCCAACCCAGAAGCCATAACGATCGATTCGGATGCAAGGTTGTTATGGCGTTTCCCACCTCGTCGTTTAGAAGCGGAAGCGATTCGAGATAGCATGTTGGTGGCTAGCGGTGTGATCGACTATCGCATGGGTGGTCCTGGCTTTTACTTGCAAAGGGTTGAGCAGGACAACGTTTATCGCTATTTCCCGAAAGAAGAAGTGGGGCCGGACGAATATCGTCGCATGGTTTACTTGACTCGCATTCGGCAGGAGCAGGATCCGGTGTTCGGCGCATTTGATTGCCCAAGCGGCAATCAAGTGATTCCGAAGCGCAGTCGTTCCAATACGCCGTTGCAGGCTTTGAATCTATTCAATAGCCCCTTTGTGCTACAACAAGCAAAGATATTAGCGGAGCGGCTTAAGCATGATGCAGGCGATGATGCACGCTCGCAGATCAAGTTAGCCTTTCGACTCATGTTTGGACGAGAAGCAGATACTTATGAGCTCGACTTATCAGTAGACCTGATCGAGCGTGAAGGCCTCGAGGCATTCTGCCGTGCCATGTTCAATGCGAGTGAGTTCCTATTTGTTTTTTGAGCGTCTTGATTTACTGACGGGTACTTAGTGTTATGTTTCTGCGAACTGGCCCGAACTCGATATTGCCTCGGCGAGATTTTCTCGGTACGAGTGCCTGTGCGCTCAGTGGCATGGCCCTAGCTCAATTGTTGCAGCAGGATGGACTCTTGGCTGCCGATGGTAAGACCGGGCCTATTCGACCCTCCATTGATCCCGCCAATCCGAATAAAGCTCGCGCTCCCCATTTTGCTCCCAAAGCCAAGCAAGTTTTGATGATTTTTTGTGCCGGTGCGTGCAGTCACTTGGACACGTTTGATTACAAACCGGCCTTATGGAAGTACCACGATCAGCCCATGCCTGGTGCTGACAAGTTGATTACCTTTCAAGGAGCACAAGGGACATTGCAGAAAAGTCCGTGGGAGTTTCGACCCCGCGGCGAATCGGGAAAAATGGTCTCGGACTTGGTAGGACAACTTGGTGAGTTGGTTGATGAGTTTTGTTTTATCCACTCGCTGACAAGTAAGACCAACACGCATGGACCGGGCGAGAATTTCATGAACACGGGTTACACGCTTGATGGATTTCCAAGTGTTGGAGCCTGGACTACCTATGCTCTTGGAAGTGAAAACGACAATCTTCCCGCGTTTGTGGCGATACCCGATCCGCGAGGTGTTCCACAATCCAGTGGTAATTGTTGGAATCCAGGCTTCTTGCCAGCTGCGTTTCAAGGGACCGACTTCAACGCGGCAGCGCCCGTGCGCAACTTGGCGCGCCCTAAACAGTGGTCCGAAAGCACAGACAAGAATACGCGTGAGTTCTTAGCTCAATTGAATCGGCATCACTTGGAACGTTACCCTGGGGACTCAGAGCTTGCCGCTCGGATTTCAAGCTATGAACTTGCCGCGAGAATGCAGTTGTCTGTGCCCGAAGTGAGTGATTTGAGCACGGAGTCGCCGGAGCTGTTAAAAGAATACGGTGCAGATCTCAATGGATCGCCTTTGTTGAATACCAAAGCAGGGTATGCGCGAAATTGCATTCTGGCTCGAAGACTCATCGAGCAAGGTGTGCGTTTCGTTCAGTTGTTTAATGGGGCTTATCAAGTTGGTGGTGAGGGGACAAGCAACTGGGATGGCCATAAAATTCTGAAGGACCAATATACGATTCATGGCGAGATTTTCGACCAACCAACGGCTGCTTTATTGCGAGATATGAAACGCAGGGGACTGTTGGAGAACACGCTGGTGGTATGGTGTACCGAGTTCGGACGCATGCCGACGTTTCAAGCCGGTGCGAAGGGGCGTGACCATAATCCAGCGGGCTTCACCGGTTGGCTAGCGGGGGCGGGAGTCAAGGCTCCTTATGCCTACGGTGCAACCGATGAATTTGGTTACAAGGCGGCGGAGAAAGTGGCTACCGTTTATGATTTCCATGCCACGATACTTCACTTGTTGGGGCTAGATCACGAACGGTTATCGTACTATCACAATGGCATTGAGCGTCGTTTGACGGATGTGCATGGTCATGTGATACACGAGATGTTGGCATAAAGCTTGCGTTGGTTCAATTCGTGTCGGTTCGACTGCTTGTCGACGACTCTTGGCTTATCGAAACTTGTTTCATTAGGTTTTGTCATGGCGACGAATGCTCCAGTACGATGCAATGGACCAGTGAATCGACGTATCTTTCTGCAGACGGGTGCTACAGCCGTTGGTGGTTTGAGCTTAACCGATATCTTTCGGCTGCGAGCTCAGGCAGAGGAGCGTTCGCAAGCCAAAGACGATACAGCGGTGTTATTTGTATGGTTGCCCGGCGGTCCTGCGCATGTGGATACCTACGATATGAAGCCCGAAGCGTCGAGTGAGATTCGCGGTGACTTCAGGCCCATCAAGACCAACGTCAGTGGTTTAGAGATTTGCGAACTCTTTCCCAAGCATGCCAAGCTTGCGGATCGCTATAACATCGTCCGTTCCATTGCTCATGAGTTTGCGGACCATGGAGGAGGTCACAAGCGGTTCTTGACGGGAAGAAAGCCGAAAGAGCCAACTGGGTTTGTGAATGATGCTCCGTCGGTTCCTTCGATAGTAGCTCATGCACGGCAGGACGTCGTTCAAGGTTTGCCCAATACGATACTCGCGACCGATGGAGGACGTGATCATGTCGATGTTTATTCCATGGGCGCTGCTTACCTCGGCCCCAAGTATCATCCATTTTCGGTGCCAGGTGATCCAAGTCGCGATAAGTTCCAAGTTCCAAACATATCGCTGAGCGATGAGCTCGCAAATCGCTTGGACGATCGCAAAGCTTTATTGGGTCAACTCGATCGCTTTCGTGAGCGTATGGAGAAATCAGCTGAGATGGCGGCCCTGGATACATTTCAGCAGCAAGCCATTCAATTGATTACTAGTCGAGAAGCTCGTACGGCCTTTGATCTTTCCAAAGAGCCCGATGACATTCGGGATTTGTACGGACGTCATGCTTGGGGGCAACGTGCACTATTGGGGATGCGGCTTGTAGAAGCTGGGAGTAGCTTTGTGACTGTTGTGTTAGAGAACCCGACACTACCAGGTGACTCGTTACCATTGGATGGAACGTACAACTGGGATTCACACGCTGTAAACTGCCATATCTTCAACGATTCACGTTACCGCTTTCCGATTTATGATCAAGTTGTGGCGGCACTGGTCACCGATCTCTATCGACGTGGCTTGGATAAACGAGTGATGTTGATTGTCACTGGCGAGTTTGGACGAACGCCTCGTATCGAATATTCTGTCGGAACGCAGACGAAAGTTAAACAACCGGGGCGAGACCATTGGCCCAGTGCAATGTCGATGTTGGTAACCGGCGGCGGTATGCGGACGGGACAGGTGATTGGTTCCACCAATTCCAAAGGTGAAGTTCCCAAAGATCGTCCTCTAACGCCCAATGATCTTTGGGCAACCGTTTATCAGCATTTAGGAATTGATTGGCAGCAATCGATTCTTGATCATACCGGTCGGCCGATGCCCATCTTGCCCTTCGGTGAAGTAATACACGAGCTACGAGCCTGAGCCTAAATTTCTCTGGCCTTACTTTTCAATCCACGGATCTCTTTGATGTTGCAACGAATCGTAACTGTTATCCAATCTGCCCTGCTTGTTTGTTCTGCCAGGAATGGTAGGGCGGCGATTCGATGGTTGTATTTGCTCACGACTTTTGCACTTTGGGTTTTTGCCAGTGCATCTTCATTGATCGCCAAGGAGCCCAATGTTTTATTGATCTTGTGCGATGATTTGCGTTGGAATGCGCTTGGCTATATGGGGCATCCCCATGTGAAAACGCCCCATATCGATCGCCTGGCGGCGGAAGGTGTCGTATTTGAAAATGCATTCTGTACTACCAGCCTCTGCTCACCCAGTCGAGCTTCTATACTTAGCGGTCTGTATGCTCATCAGCACGGTGTTACCAATAACTTCACCGATTATCCGACACAGCTGACGAGTTTTCCGAAGCAGCTCCAGTCCGCAGGCTACGAAACTGCGTATATCGGCAAGTGGCATATGGGCGAGAACAATGACGAACCGCGTCCTGGATTCGATTGGTTCGTAACGCACAAAGGCCAAGGAAAATACTTTGACACTGAGTTCAACTTTCATGGCAAAGAGCGCAAGGTTGTTCCTGGATACTACACCACGGTCGTTACCGACATGGCGGAGGAGTGGATAGGGAAACGGGACAAAAACAAGCCTTGGATGTTGATGTTGGGACAGAAAGCCCCGCACAGTTTTTACGTTCCCGAGCCGAAATATGAGCACTCTTTTGATCAGGTGAAGGTTCCATATCCGGCATCTGCGTTTCAGTTGAAAGGAAAGCCGAAGTGGATTGAGCAAAGACTATCAACCTGGCATGGGATTTACGGGCCGTTATTCGACTATCGCAAGAAGTTTCCTGATTCATCACCGGAAGCGGTTGTGGATTTTGAGCGGATGGTTCGCGCCTACTGGGGTACTATTTTGTCGGTCGATGACAGTGTTGGGCGATTGGTTGAACTGTTACGAAAGAAGGGGGAACTCGACAACACTGTAATCATCTTCATGGGTGATAATGGTTTACTAGAAGGTGAGCATGGTATGGTGGATAAACGAACGATGCATGAACCGAGCATTCGTATTCCCATCGTTGTTCGCTATCCGGGGCTCACACCGCAAAAGGGGCAAAGAATCAAGGAACAGGTTCTGACGATTGACCTCGCTCCCACAATTTGCGAATTGACCAAGGCAGCGCCGATGAACAATATTCAAGGGCGTTCGTTTGTAAAGCTGGTTCGGAACGGAGATCCCGAATGGAGAAAATCCTGGCTCTACTATTACAACTATGAAAAGCAGTTTCCTTACACGCCGAATGTTCGCGGCATTCGAACGGACAAGTGGAAACTGATTCGTTATCCGCATGGTGACGGAGACCCCGATCGCCATCTGGTGGAGTTCTATGATTTGGAGAATGATCCGGGCGAACTCAAGAACCTGGCAGAGAGCCCGCAGCATCAAGTGACCATGATGCAAATGAATCGAGAGTTAATGAAATTGGTTCGGGACTTGAGATTAGAAAATGATCCGATGCCCATCGATGAAGGGATTCAAACCGGGTTACCCGATAAGTCTATTCGCTAAACGTAAGTTCTACCAAAGCCCCTACCATCGATCCTGTGCTCCCATTGAGATATCGAAAATGAAGTCTAACTCCTTCTCTCTTGGCTCGTTTTGGCTTGGCCTTCTGTGGGCTGGATTAAACTGTATAGTGCAGCCAATCAGCTTCGGCCAAGAAAGTGAAGTCGGGTTAGATTTTTTTGAGACGAATATACGCCCCGTGTTGGTGGAGCATTGTTACCGTTGTCATAATTCTATCGATTTGGCCGAAGGTTCGCTCGTTTTAGATACCAAGGCCGGAACACTCAGAGGGGGCGACAATGGTTCCATTGTTGAGCCGGGTAACGTTAAAGAGAGTCGCCTCATTGCGATCTTGAAGCATGAAGTTCCCGGGCTCGAAATGCCGGAGGATGGACAAAAGCTGAGCGACTCGATTATTGCCAACTTTGAAAAATGGATTTCTTTAGGGGCACCTGACCCAAGGAATGAGGCACCAACCCCTGAAACGATTCAAGCTTTGCGTTCTTGGGACAAAGTTCTGCAAGAGAGAAAGAAAGAGTCGTGGGCCTTTCAGCCGATTCGTTCGCCTGCTGTGCCCGAAGTTAATCAACCGCGTTGGGCAAGTCATGCTGTGGATCGCTTTGCCTATCACAAAATGATGGCGAAGGGGCTTAGTCCCGGCAATCGAGCAGATAACTCATCGTTAGTGCGTCGTTTGTTCTTTGTGCTCATCGGCTTACCTCCTTCATCAGAAGAGATCCGGCATTGGAGTAAGGAAATTGAGACCAAAGAGGGTTATGCCCGACTCGTACAAATGTTATTGGATAGACCACAATTTGGCGAACGCTGGGCTCGTCATTGGATGGATTGGACACGTTACGCTGATTCGCATGGCTCTGAGGGTGACCCGGGTATCGATAATGCTTGGTATTATCGAGACTATCTGATTCGCTCATTAAATGCGGATGTGCCCTACGCTCAAATGGTTCGTGAGCACATTGCAGGGGATTTACTGCCGGAGCCAAGAATCAACCAAGAGTTGGGTATTAACGAATCGTTGATTGCAACCGCACATTGGCGCATGGTTTTCCATGGATTTTCGCCTACGGATGCACTTGACGAAAAAGTTCGCTTTATCGATGACCAGGTCAATACATTCTCGAAGGCATTTTTGGGCGTCACACTTTCTTGTGCTCGCTGCCATCACCACAAGTTTGATCCAATTAGCCAGGAAGACTATTACGCCACCTTCGGTGTATTGGCTTCGTGTCGACCTGGCCGACATGCTGTCGACGTCGATATATCCGAGCCCGAAAAACGCAAGCAACTGGTCGGTGTAAAAGAAAAGATAAAAAGGGAAATTGCAGAACGTTGGTTAGCGGATATTCGCTCCATAACTTCCACCGCAATGGCAGAAGCCGATAAGTGGTCGGAAATCAAAGATCCTGCGGACGTACGTTTTCCGATGGGTAACTTGCTAAGACGGGTTCGTGCCGGGGAAGCGTTTGACGTTGTTTGGAAAGATGAATGTTTTAAACATGAAATGCATCGAATGGCTGTCGAGAAGTATGCGACCGATGGTGCGGTTAGGCGATGGAAATTCTCGGACCCCACGAGTGAAG
>JBILTA010000209.1:0-8453 GCA_044371785.1 Pirellulaceae bacterium
GGCATGTGGTTTTGGGGGATCTGGGATAGCTCAGGGGGTTTTTGGCTTCGAGCGGTTCTGGAATGACCGAGAATTCGCTGGCCTGATTGGAAAAACGGTCCAATTTTTGGAGCGATTTTCCGATAACTGGAATTTCCAGTATGGGCTGATGGAAGAAGGTGGTTTGCCAAGTTTTGTTCGTCTGCTTTGATGCGGATTGGCAATGATTTGAGTAGATCGCACGTTGGTGGTGCTGGAGAATTGTCTGGCGGGCATCGACGAAAAAGAGAAGATTGAAGAAGATTTGAAGTTAGATAAAGAGATAGAACGTAACATAAATCGAGCGAAACTGTAGTTTGAGGTGGGGAGGCGGCTTTTCGAAGATCCGACTCTTCAGTAAAACGACACAACGTTAGATTTTTGGTTGGGACAGGGGAGGTTGCCCGAGCGGTTAAAGGGGACGGACTGTAAATCCGTTGGCTTTGCCTACGTAGGTTCGAATCCTACACCTCCCACTGACGAATTGTCTGGCCCTGGCACTTTTGCCTGGACGGAACTGGTGAATTGAGACAACGGGTTGGTGATCGGTTTTTACCGCGAGGTGAAAGCTGGAGCTTGTCTGTGGTAGCGAGGATCCGGAGGTGAAGCTTAAAATGGCACTGCCTCCATATGCGGGTGTAGCTCAATGGTAGAGCAACAGCCTTCCAAGCTGAAGACGAGGGTTCGATTCCCTTCACCCGCTTTGTGAAGGCTGCTGTAGCTCAGTTGGTAGAGCACTTCCTTGGTAAGGAAGAGGTCATGGGTTCAAGTCCCATCAGCAGCTCTCGCCTGTGAAAGGCGTCACGGGCCTGGGATTCGTCGGTTAGTGGATAGTCATAATTTTTTGTCGTCGGACATCCGGCCTGAGATGGGCTATCGGTTTAGCCTCACGATCGGTCGCGCAGACACTTTGTTGAGTAGGTAGATTTAGAAATGGCAAAGGACGTTTTTCAGCGTACAAAACCTCACGTTAACGTAGGTACGATTGGTCACATTGACCATGGTAAGACCACCACCACCGGCGCCTTGGTAGCTGTTCAGGCTGCAAAGGGCTTGGCACAATTCAAGTCATACGCAGATATCGCAAAGGGTGGTACAGTTCGTGACGAAACGAAGACTGTTACCATTGCTGTTTCGCACGTTGAGTATGAGACCGAAAATCGGCACTATGCTCACATCGACTGCCCTGGTCACGCCGACTTTATCAAGAACATGATCACCGGTGCGGCTCAGATGGACGGTGCGATTTTGGTTGTTAGCGCTGCTGACGGCCCAATGCCACAAACCAAGGAACACGTTCTCTTGGCTCGCCAAGTGGGTGTGCCTGCGTTGGTTGTGTTCCTCAATAAAGTTGACTTGGTCGACGACGAAGAGTTGCTCGAGTTGGTTGAATTGGAAATCCGCGAGTTGCTCAATAAGTACGACTTCCCAGGCGATGATGTGCCAATCGTACGTGGCAATGCTCGCGCAGCTTATGACAGCCCAGCTGACCCAGAGAAGAGCAAGTGCATTACGCAGTTGTTGGCCGCCGTTGATGCTTACATCCCAATGCCTGTTCGCGATGAAGAAAAGGCATTCTTGATGGCAGTGGAAGACGTGTTCAGCATCGAAGGTCGTGGTACTGTAGCGACCGGTCGTGTTGAGCGTGGTATCATCAAGGTGGGCGATGAAGTTGAAATCATCGGCTTGAAGGATAAGTCCTCCAAGACCACCTGCACCGGTGTTGAAATGTTCCGCAAGCAGTTGGATTCGGGTCGTGCAGGTGACAACGTTGGTTTGTTGCTCCGCGGTCTGAAGCGCGAAGATATCGAGCGTGGTCAAGTTTTGGCTAAGCCAAACAGCATTACACCTCACAAGGTATTTGAGTGCGAAGTTTATTGCTTGAGCAAAGAAGAAGGTGGTCGTCACACTCCATTCTTCAGCGGTTATCGTCCTCAGTTCTACTTCCGCACCACCGACGTAACTGGTTCGTCCAGCTTGATCGGTGCTGAAATGTGCATGCCTGGCGACAACGTCAAGTTGAAGGTTGAATTGCAGAAGCCGATCGCTATGGACGAAGGTGTTCGCTTCGCTATCCGCGAAGGTGGTAAGACGGTTGGTTCCGGCGTTGTTACCAAGATCATCGAGTAATTGATAATCGAGCTTGCCGCTGGTGGGTGTAGAAATACGCTAGCCAGTTCGGTAGTTATGAGATAACATAACAGCCGCTTGAAAAAGCGGCTGTTTTTTAGGGGTGTAGCTCAATTGGCAGAGCGTTGGTCTCCAAAACCAAAGGTTGCGAGTTCGATTCCCGCCGCCCCTGCTGAAGATTTTTGGACCATAGGTTTCCTTGACCTTAGCAGAAATAGAGTCACGAATGTCCAGTGATGCGGGGATATCCTCCAGAAAACTGATCACCGAGATGTTTTCTGGTGAGCTGTACAAACGCAATCAAGGCAGGATGGTTCGTCAGTTGACCTGTTTGGCCGTATGGGTGGCTGTCGGGGTTGGAGTCTGGCGATTTCATCAGTTGTATTTGGGCGGAACCAACTACGTTGGCTATATAGCAGCCTCGCTCCTACTGGCCGCTGGTGGGTGGTTTGGGTATCGCTTGGTAAACTGGCCAAGATTTGCCGATTTTTTGATTTCGGTTGAGCAAGAGGTAAATAAAGTTTCCTGGCCAACTCGGACTGAGCTTGTCAGGGCTTCGATTGTAGTTATATTTTGCATCTTCTTCCTGACGATCATATTGTTTACCTTCGACGCGATTTGGCAGGGGTTATTCTCCTGGCTAGGTATTTCTTAGGCAAGATATCGAGATGGACAGTGAAGTTGGTGGTGGTTTGGGTTGCAAAAGGTGATTGGGTGAGTTGGCTGTAGCTTGAAAAGGTTATAGTCTTTTATCCAGAAGCGGTTTCCCGGAAATTGACTGCGAGACGCAATCGCCGCAATCAAGGCCACTAGTGACAGTAAAACGGACGCACGATTCCGTTACTGCCGGGAGATTATGGTTGGCTTGATTTGGGTCGTTTCGATTCGTGTCGAAGTACGGCTGGTCAAGTGGTATCCAAATCGATGGACCGGCACGGGGGTGTGAAGTGGATAATGAAAATGGTGGCGAGCCAGAGAGCTTGCCAATTGAATCTGATACATCTACCAACGCGAGCACCAGTGGTGTTGATGGCGTTGAAGAGGCTGGCGCGCAATCTGCTGCTGCCGAAGTTCGACCTTCGCCGAAGGCTAAGCCGGCAAAGGTCGCTCCCCCAGAGCCTGTGTTTGAAGCGAATGATGTTCCTCCGAAGAAGTGGTATATTTTGAAGGTTGCCTTCAATCGTGAAGATACCATTCGCAAGGCATTGGAAAAGCGAGTCAAGCTAGCTGGTGTTGAGTCTTATTTCGGTGATGTATTGATCCCGACAGAAGACGTTGCGACCTTCACTCGAACTGGCCAGCGCCGGGTTGTGAAGAGAAAGCTTTACCCTGGTTATCTGATGATTGAAATGTCAGTGACCGAGGATACTTGGTTCCTGGTTCGTGAGACCGATGGGATCGGAGATTTCACGGGATCCGGTGGTAAGCCGACCCCGATGGATGATAAAGAGGTTGAGCGAATTCTGAAGGTTGCCCGTCCGCAAGCGGACGAGGGAACAGCGTTAAAGACAGCCATTCCTTACGGACGCGGTGATCGCGTTCGGGTTAAGGAAGGGTACTTCCAGAATTTGGAAGGTGAAGTGGATAAGGTCGATGAGGCCAATGGTCGTGTTACGGTGATTATCAGTATTTTCGGCCGTAGTACACCCGTTGAGTTGGATCATTGGCAAGTGGAGCCTGCCTAATCGGAGCCCGTTTTAATTCGGGTTGCTCGTTGGAGGTGGGGTGAGTTGAATTCAGTTCGAGTTGCGAGTTCGAGTTGGACTAGTACGAGTTAGATTAACGAAAGACGATCGAGTTAAATCGCTATGGCAAAGCAAATGGTAGGACAGGCGAAGTTTCAGGTGCCCGGTGGCCAAGCTACCCCGGCTCCGCCTGTTGGTACTTCGCTTGGTAAGTTCGGTGTGAACCTCGGGCAATTCGTTTCCCAGTTCAATGAGCGAACCAAGGAATTTAAAGGGACACCGATCCCGGTTGTTGTAACCGTTTACAACGATCGCAGTTTTGAGTTTATTACCAAAAGTCCCCCAGCTGCTGCGTTGCTGAAGTTGGCTGTTGGTATTGCTCGGGGTTCCGGTGAACCCAACAAGACAAAAGTTGGCAAAGTGACACGAGCGCAAATCGATGATATCTGCCAGAAGAAAATGGCAGATTTGAATGCTCGTGACCTTGAGCATGCTCGACGCATGATTGAAGGTACTGCGCGAAGCATGGGCTTAGAGGTGGAGGGCTAGGTAGATGACCGGGTCAACAAAAGCAATGAAGGCCATGGAAACCAAATCGACCGGAAGCAAAGTTGTTTCCGTCGAAGAGGGTGTGGCTGTTTTGAAAAAGTTTCCTCCACGTAAGTTCGATCAATCCATCGAAATTCATGTTCGATTGGGTATTGATCCAGCTCAAGCCGATCAGATCGTGCGTGGTAGTTTGGTTCTGCCGCACGGTATCGGTCGCGCTCAGCGAGTGGTAGTGTTTGCTAAGGGTGACCTGGCTAATGCTGCTAAAGACGCGGGTGCTGACGAAGTGGGGCAGGAAGATTTGGCCAAGAAGATCCGCGACGGTTGGACAGACTTCGATGTCTGTATTGCTGCTCCAGATATGATGGGCTTGGTCGGTCCTCTGGGTCGTGTGTTGGGTCCTCGTGGTTTGATGCCATCGCCACGTGCCGGAACTGTAACACCTGACGTTGCAAAGGCTGTGAAAGAGTACAAAGCTGGTAAGGTTGAGTTCCGTAATGACAAGGGTGGTAATGTCCACGCGGTCGTTGGGAAGTTGAGCTTCGATGCTGGTAAGTTGGTGGATAACGTGAAGGCGTTTTTGGATTACCTGAACACGCTGAAGCCAAACACTGTTCGCGGAACCTACGTTAAGTCAGTAGCGATTTGCGGAACGATGACACCGAGCGTTCGGGTCAATAGCTAAGGTATACCGGTAAAGGTTGGGAAAGCAGAAACGCTATGAGCAAGCTAGTAAAAGGTTTGGTTTCCAACGACGTCAAGCGTCGCTTGTCCGGTGTGCAGGATGCTGTGTTAGCCGATGTGGTTGGCATGCCATCTGATGCGACTTATGCATTGCGTAAAGCGCTGCGGGACAAAGGAATCAGTGTGATGGTAGTCAAGCGAACCCTCGCGGCTCGCGCTACCGAAGGTACATCGCTACGGCCAGCATTTGATGACTTGGCAGGTAGTATGGCTGTGATTTGGGGTTGTGAGGACTTTGTGTCCCTAGCCAAAGCATTAGTCTCCATGGAAGCCAGCGGTAAGTTCGCTAAGTTCGAACTTAAGGGTGGTGTAATGGATGGCGAGCGAGTTTCGGCACCGAAACTCAAGGAAATTAGCAAGTGGCCAAACCGCCGCGAGCAGATTTCTATGTTGGTTGGTCAGATTCTCGGTCCGGGACGCAAGCTCGCTGGACAGATCAAGGGCCCAGGTGGCAAATTGGCCAGCCAGGTCAAGAAGATCGCCGAGAAGGACGAAGCAGCCGCCGAGGCCGAGTAGAAGCTCGGCTGAAAGGCCGAGAGACAAAACAATTTTGGTTTGTTGGGACTTTCCGATGCAGTCCTTACACAAAGCTCGGGAATAATTGTTATGATTTGGGTGCGGTGGGTGCTGCAAGTGCCAACCGAAAGAAAAGAACTTCTGAACGAGGATTAGCGTAGGTCATGTCTGAAACGGCTATTGCAGATGACATTCGTCAACTTGGCGACAAAATCGTAACCCTGACCCTAAAGCAGGCGAAGGAACTTAGCGATTATCTAAAAGATGTACACGGTATCGAAGCTGCTGCAGGTGGCGCAGTCGTTATGGCAGCTCCTGCCGGCGACGCTGCTCCAGCGAAGGCTGCTGAGCAAACCGAATTCGACGTAGTCTTGGCCGCTGCTGGCGACAAGAAGCTCGAAGTTGTTAAGGTGGTTAAGAACATCACTGGTGCTTCTTTGATGGACGCCAAGAAGATGGTCGAAAGCGCCCCTGTTACCATCAAGCAGGCTGTTGCTAAGGCTGACGCTGAGAAGCTCAAGGCTCAGTTGGCTGAAGCTGGCGCTACAGTGGAATTGAAGTAATTTGGATTTGGTTCACCACCACCCCAAATAAAGACTTAGCCAATCCTGGGTTTGCCAGGATTGGCTAAGTGCGATACACTGCCAGCGTGGATACAGTTCAGCTTCCGTAGTCTACGTTCGATCTGTCGGCGTTTCGGTCTCAGTTTTGGCTCCAAGTCAGAGCTGGATTGTTTGCGCTGGGTTTCCAAGGAGCCTCATGTTTCTCAGAAACAACGTGTTTCCAAGGGACGCTGTGAATCCGAAGGGGAAATTTTATCCGATTTTCGGTCGTGGCGCAGCATGCGCTGATGACTCGTTGGTCGGTGATGTTCCGGCCAAATTAAAGTGTCCGGTTAATTCGATCCCGGCGGGTTGCATGCAAAGATCTAGAAATTTGGCAGGGTTCTCAAAGTTGGCTGTGTTTCCAATGGGTGTATTGCGCGATCACATCGCGCTATCTTGTGGTGAGTTCGGTGGTTTCACGCAATGGACTGTCAGGCATGGATGGCTGCGGCTGCTGGGTGGAACAAAATGGGTCGGCCTCGCATGGTTGCCCCAAGCTAAAAGTGAAGAAGCTAAATGTGACGGAGGTGCACTTTGCCCGGTGCTTGCCTCTTCTTCCAGGATGGTATGTCGTGAGCCAATTGGGCTTTTCGTGGGCTAGCGGTACGTACAAGTGAGTAGGTGCGGACCCGCAACTGCTCGAAATTCGAAATCTCCCAGAGGAGTTTCTGTAGTTAATGGCGACATCTTCCCAGCGACGATTAAATCCAACAGCGGTTCGTCAATTTGGTTCAGGGCGAGAAGCCTTTCAGATTCCAGATTTGACGGTACTGCAAACCAAAAGTTATGAAGGCTTTTTGCAGGAAGACGTTCTTGCAGACAAGCGTAAGAACCATGGTTTGGAATCGGTTTTCAAAGAAATCTTTCCAATTCAAAGCTATGACGGCACGGTAAGTCTCGATTACTTGCGATATGAACTCGGCAAGCCTCGTTACTCGCCCGAAGAATGCCGCCAATTGCGTCTAACGTTTGGCAAGCCACTCAAGGTGTATCTGCGTCTCAACCGCGAACAGCCTTACGAAGAAGAAGTATATTTGGGCGACATTCCCGTTATGCTCGGTGGTGGTGAGTTCATCATCAACGGTGCGGAACGTGTGGTCGTCAATCAGTTGCATCGCAGTCCCGGTGTCGATTTCGTTCAGGAAACGGAAGGTACCAGTGACCGCAATGTGCCGAGCGCTCGTATCATTCCGGATCGTGGTAGCTGGATTGAGATCAACGTTACAAAGAAAGATAGCCTGAGTGTTCGTATTGACCAGAGCGGTAAGTTCTCGGTCATGACATTGTTGCGAGCGATGTCGGAAGGTCTGAGCACTGATTCAGATCTATTGAAGGCATTCTATAGCACAGAAGCGGAAAAGGTCGACTCCAAGAGCGCTGCGAAGTTAGAAGGTAAGATCTCGGTCGATGACGTGATTTTCCCCGCCGACCATGAACGTGCGGGCGAAATCATTGTTGAAGCAGGTCATAAGATCACCAAGAGCGCGTCGGAAACGATCGTGACCGCTGGTGTCAAGAAAATCGAAGTGATCGATGCGCCGAAAGTTCCTTTCATTCTCAACAGCTTGGCAGAAGATAACACCAGCAGTCATGAAGAAGCTTTGCTGCGTATTTATCAACGATTGCGTCCAGGTAACCCACCGAACCTAGAGAAAGCTCGGTTGTTGTTCCATGAGAAGTTCTTCGACGTGAATCGATATCGGCTCGGTCGTGTTGGCCGTTTCCGTGTGAACCGCAAATTGGGGCTTGATGTACCAGAAGATGTGATGACATTGCGACCAGAAGATTTGATCGCTTCGATCAAATATTTAGTCGATTTGTCGGACCCAGATGGTAAGTCGCAATACGATGACATCGACCACTTAGGTAATCGCCGTCTTCGTACCATCGATGAGTTGGCCTGCGAAGAATTGCGCAAAGGTTTCTTGAAACTGCGTCGCACGGTTCAAGAACGAATGAGCCTGAAAGATGCCGAGGACATGACGCCGCGCAGCTTAGTGAATCCTAAGAGCATCAGCGCAGCGATCGAGTATTTCTTTGGTCGTGGTGAACTTTCCCAAGTTGTTGACCAGACAAACCCGCTGTCGCAATTGACGCATGAGCGTCGCTTGTCAGCGTTGGGTCCTGGTGGTTTGAACCGTAAACGTGCGGGCTTCGAAGTTCGCGACGTTCACATTTCCCACTACGGTCGTATTTGTCCGATTGA
>JBILTA010000210.1:0-8428 GCA_044371785.1 Pirellulaceae bacterium
GTCGTCGGTTTGGCCTCGACCGCCATCATTCTCATCACTTTGATTGGCCGAGTGCCACTCCCGTTCAAGATTCCTGGCACTGTGGCCGCATTGCTGGTTGGAGGGATCATCTATTACTTCATGTTTGCTATGGGATGGTTACATCGGGAGCCCATGAAATTCAGTGCTTATTCCGCACTTATGCCCCAAGGCTGGACGGCGGCCTGGGACTTTGGGTGGCTACAGCGAATGTCGGACACCCTACCCTATTTGCCGATCGTGATTCCTTTGGCGTTGGGTACAGTGGTTGGAGGAATCGACTGTGCTGAGAGCGCTGCGGCAGCAGGTGACAAATACAACACTTCCGTGGTGATTGGGATCGAGGCCATTGCCACTATCGCGGCGGCATTATGTGGTGGGGTCGTGCAAACAACGCCCTACATCGGACATCCCGCGTATAAAGCGATGGGAGGTCGAGCGGCCTATACACTTGCGACGGCACTTTTTATTGGGGCGGCGGGTGTACTTGGATTCTTCGGCTATGTCTATGAATGGACACCGATTCCTGCAGTCTATCCGATTCTACTTTTCATCGGTCTCGAAATTACCGGGCAGAGTTTCATTGCTACCCCGAAGCGGCACTATCCCGCTGTCGCTTTTGCTTGTGTACCAGCGCTTGCCCTGCTGTCTATTCACTTCGTTGGACAAATATGGGGAGATGGCGCGACACTAGCAGCTGGCATCAATCCGGGAACGCTCCAAGGTGTTGCTCTCAAGACGAATTTGACGACAGCGATGCTACTATCCAACGGCTTTTTGATTATTAGCTTGTTGTGGTCCTCCTGTCTCGCTTTGGCTATCGATCGTAAGCTACACAAAGCCGCGATTTGTTTAATCGTCGCAGCTTTTCTAACTTTGTTTGGCGTGATTCACTCGCCATTCTCAGATGCTCGTTTGTTCTTGCCAGGTTTCGGTGGGAAGGCTTGGTTTGGCTCCAGTGATCTATGGTTAACGGATCCGAAAATGCTCGAACAATCGGGGAGCTTTGCCCTCGCCTACATCGTTACCGCCGCCCTGCTTTGGGGCTGGCATTTGTATTTGATTCGCAGCGAACAAACCGAATTGCCAGACGATCTTCGCGATGTGGGAGAAGGAATATAAATGAGTTTGCTATCTAGGGTTCTTGAACCCGAATATATGGATACTGAAGAAGAGGCCGCAGAATACGATGCGATGGATCATGCCGCCGTTAATCGTAAATTCGCCGAGGACTTTCTCGCGACTTCGCGACCAGGTAATGACATCCTAGATCTTGGCACCGGTACTGCTTTGATTCCAGTGGAACTCTGCTGCTTGGATTCCGCAGTTCGCGTTATGGCCAGCGACGCCGCAGTGTCGATGCTAGAACTTGCTCGCTATCATGTGGAAGCGGAAGGACTTCGCAACCGTATTCAATTGCATCATGGCGATGCCAAGAAACTTGGTTTCGCGGATGAGTTCTTTGATGCAGTGGTCTCGAACAGTTTGATTCACCACATACCTGAGCCTGTGATGGTGCTGACAGAAATCGTCCGCGTTACAAAGCCAGATGGACGTATTTTTGTTCGAGATCTTGCTCGTCCGCAAAATGATGCTGAGGTCGAAGCGTTGGTGGAAATGTATACCGGTTCTGCAACCGCTACCGCACGACAATTATTTCGGCAGAGCTTGTATGCTGCCTTATCCCTAGCTGAAATTCAAAATCTGGTAGAATCTCTAGGATTGGATCGCAGCGAAGTGACGATGACCAGCGACCGACATTGGACTTGGTCCGCATTGAAAAAATAAAGAGCATACTCTCAGGATAGGTTTTGTCATGGATCAGTATTTGGGTTTGATGCGTAAAGTTCTGGATGAAGGAACCGATAAGTCGGATCGAACCGGAACAGGGACTCGCAGTCTATTTGGTCAGCAACTTCGTTTCTCATTGGCCGACGGCTTTCCGTTGATCACCACTAAGAAATTGCATCTGCGGAGTATCATTCACGAGCTACTCTGGTTTCTACGTGGCGAAACCAATGTCGCTTACCTGAAAGAGAATCGTGTATCGATCTGGGATGAATGGGCGGATGAAAACGGAAACCTCGGTCCGGTCTATGGCAAACAATGGCGAGCTTGGGGATGTGCGGATGGGCGAGTGATCGATCAGATCGCGCAAGTTGAAAATCAAATTCGCCACAACCCCGATTCACGACGGTTGATTGTCAGCGCTTGGAACGTGGGTGAGATTGAGCAAATGGCATTGCCTCCCTGCCATTTGTTATTCCAGTTTTATGTGGCCAAAGGCAAATTGAGTTGCCAAATGTATCAACGCAGCGCCGATTTGTTTTTGGGAGTCCCGTTCAACATCGCTTCGTATGCTCTGCTACTTATGATGATGGCCAAAGTGACCGATCTCGAACCGGGCGATTTTGTACATACTTTTGGTGACGTGCATCTCTATACCAATCATTTTGAACAAGCCCAGTTGCAGTTGACGCGTGAGCCTCGGTCGCTGCCAAAGTTGATCATCAAACGCAAGCCGGCTAGCATTCTCGATTATCAATTCGATGATTTTGAATTGCTCGACTATAACCCACACCCTCATATCTCCGCACCCGTAGCCGTTTAGAGCAGGCTTGAGGCTTGAGGCTTGAGGTGTGAGGCTTGAGGGGAAAGCGGTACGATCAGATTGATTCACACTAGAATGTCGCTAGAGCTAACGATGGGTTAGGAGCAAGTCTCTAAGATACTCTTTGAGTTCTTCGCCCCAAGCGAATTCGCGACCTGTGAATTGGGCAATTTGCTGCGTCGCATGATCGCCACCGATGTAGATGCCGTAGCGATTGGGCCCATGGGCAATAAGACCAATGTCCGCTAACAACGGTCGTGAGCAATTATTGGTGCATCCCGAGATCCGGCAATCAACCTCTTTTATGCCCATACCCGACGCCGATTGAAACTCCACTAACCAACGGGCTAGTTCCTCTTTATGTCCTTCCGCGTCCGATACCGCTAATGCACAGGTCGGGAGCGAAGCACAGCTCATGATTCTCGGTAGCACTTTTTGAGCATTGGAGTCATTTGTCTTGGTTGGCTCGACGGAGTTCAGTGCCAAATAGCGAGATAGGCCACTCGCCTCTAAGTCCGCATTAATGGACTCAGTAAACGCCAGACTAAAGGGTCCGAAGATGATTTCTTGGTGCGTCGTTAAGTGCCAGCGTTTTAGCCACGGAAATCGATCGCTGTGCAAATTTGAGCGGAGTACAACGTCTCCGCCATCGAGTCCCCAAGCGTTCCAGCGTATGCCAAAAAATGATTTTCCATGATAGGTGTGGAGGCCTCGATGGTGAGCTTCGGGCATGAATTGGGCTGGTGAATGAACCGCAAGTAGCCGAATCGGTCGTGAGGCTTGTTGCATTGTCAAGCGAAGGATCTCGTCAGCACCGACGGCTTGCAGCCAGTACTTTAGGCGACTCAAGCGGCGTTGACGACGTGGGCCGTATTTCTGAAAAGCTTGCACAAGTCCATGCGCAAACGAAAGCACATTGTCTCCAGGGATCGTGCATACATATTTCGCCAGTTGCGGGGATGTTTCTGGGCGATCGAGACGAAACGCTAGTCCGCCACCGATGTAAATATCGGCTTCCAGCTCGGTCATGACTCCCGACGCCGACTTAAGCACAATTGCCAAATCATTAGTCAACACTTCGGTGCAAATATGGCCACTGATGGCGACACCGATCTTGAGCTTGTGGGGTAATGTCACGTGGTCGAACGTTGGCATGGAATCGCTGGACGGATCGCCACGCCATAGCCATTCATAGCTTGGACATTTAGGCATCAGCAAGCGTTCAAGCTCGCTGGCTAAAGTTGAGGCATAATGTTCTGTCGTGTCACCATAGGTCGCTAGCGGGCAGCAAGTAAGATTGCGCGGGTGATTGCCACAGGCACCTTGAGAGGTGAGCAAAAGACGATCGAGTTGTTTTTGTAGAGGTTGGATATTCTGTTTGCGAACGCCATAGATTTGCCAACCCTGCCGCGCCGTAGGACGTAACCAGCCGTCGCCCCACTCGTGGGCACATTGCAAGAGTTTGGCGACTTGAAAGTTGGTCCAGAATGGGCCTTGTCGCCGGATTCGTACCATGGCAGATGTCGATGTAGAACCAACATGCGGATGTGGTGTTGAACTTTGACGGAGTTTCTGTTGATAGATGCCGTGGTCTTGCAATAAAGCGGCTGACTCTTTGGTGAAGCGAGGCTTGTCGTTTTCTTTCTCGAGTAGCACGTCGGACCAGGTTGCAGATTCGATTGGAGCGACGTGTTGCGGTAGAGATTTTTCTGTCAGTGACCTTACGCTTTCAGGCGAGATAAATCGAACGGACGAGAGTTTCCATAGGTCCGCCAGTTGTACACTCAAAGGCCCAAGTTCGGCGGTTCCTAGACCGAGAAACCAAATGACCAAATGTTGTCCGCAAATCGTTTTCTCGCAATCGAGAATGCTCAAAGAGTTGGTGCGTTGGGCCACAGCCACTTCGATTTGCGCCAATTGTTCATGGCACCATTGTTTATGTTCGAGCTGCAGATTTTGTTCGGCTTCAGATGTCCGCCGCAAAAGTTCTCCAGCGTAGTAGCCCTGTTTTAGCGAAACCAAGTTCTCTGAGTTGGATAGAGAAGCGACAATTTCTGCTGGGAACTCACCTAATTCGGTGGCGACGACAACGCGATCTCCCAAGCGCAAAGAAAGAGGGTGGATGGATCCGAAGATCCCCATCCACCCTGTGGAGCCAACACGAGCCAAACATCGAATGATACCGGTTGGGTTCATGTTTCGATGTTGTCCCGATTTTCGTTGAGATATCCAGTGACTAACGCAGGTTGTCTTTGAATTTTTCTTGCAAAGCGGCCAAGCCTTTCGCTCCATCTTTAGCTGAAACGACCACGTTCACCCGCAGTTCACTGGTGCTGATCATTTGCACGTTGATGTTCGCTTGAGCCAACGCGTCGAACATGCCGATCGCCACACTGGTGTGACTGCGAAGGCCGATGCCACTTACCGATAGTTTGGCAATATGGTCGTTCGAGACAATGCGACGGAAACTGTAGCGTGACTTGAGAGATTCGACTGCTTTCACGCAATTTGCAACTTGCTCTTTGGGTACAGTAAAGCTGATGCTTGTGTCGCCGTTAAAGCCGTCGCAGCTCTGAACGATCATGTCGACAAAAACGCCAGCTGCAGCTACGACATCAAAAACCTCAGCCGCCAAGCCAGGTTGATCGGGCACGCCGACGAGAGTCACACTGGCTTGATCGCCGGTTAGCGAAATATCGTTAAGTGTCAACTGTTCCATATCCAACATGTGGAGCCGTTCGACGACATCTTGGATATTCGGATTTTCTTGACGTTGTGAGCGTGGTTTCCATTCGGTCAAGTCATCAGGCTTACGATGCAATTCAAAGCTTTGATGGACCGCACGCAAAGCGGGTAGCGATTGACCACGTTCGACCAAGACCGAAATTTTGATCTCGCTGGTGGTGATCATTTGAATGTTGATCGACTCATTGGCGAGAGCTCGGAACATCTTTTGAGCGACGCCGGTTTGATGGGCCATTCCTAGGCCGACCACCGAGACCTTGGTCACTTTGTCATCGGAGGTGATGCCTGTTGCCCCAACAACTTCTTTAGCTTCTTTAACCGCCGCTAATGCTTTGGGCAATTCATCTTGCGGTACGGTAAAGGAAATATCGGCTCGATTTTCTTGGCCAACGTTTTGCACAATCATATCGACGGTGATTTTGCGATCGGCAATACGTTTGAAGATCTGATAACTGCTGCCCGGAGTATCAGGAACACCTTGAATCGTGATGCGGGCTTCGCTCTTATTCATCGCCGCACCACACACGGGAACCGATTTTGATTCCGGTTCGCTGATGATCATCGTCCCTAACGTGTCGCTGAAACTGCTGCGAACATGGATGGGGACACCGAATTTCTTAGCGAACTCGATCGAGCGATTGTGCATCACGCCAGCACCGAGACTCGCCAGTTCGAGCATCTCGTCGTAGCTGATGAGCGACATGTGTCGCGCTTCGGGGAGGAGGCGTGGGTCGGTTGTATAGACACCATCCACATCGGTGTGGATTTCGCACGCATCGGCATGCATAACGGCCGCCAGTGCCACCGCGGTTGTGTCACTACCACCACGGCCCAGCGTGGTGATATTGAGTTGATCATCGATACCTTGGAAACCGGCCGCGATCACGATGTTGCCGTCGTTGAGCAATTGGCTCATGCGTTCGGTGGCAATCGAGCGGATGCGGGCTTTGGTGTAAGAGCTATCAGTGTGAATACCGATTTGAGCACCGGTGAGCGAGACGGCTTTGTAGCCGAGGTTATAAACGGCCATCGCCATCAGAGCCACACTGACTTGTTCGCCTGTCGAAAGAAGCATGTCCATTTCGCGAGCTGGTGGATCGTCATTGACTTGATGAGCGAGGTCGATCAAGAGGTCCGTGTTGTGTCCCATCGCACTGACAACGACGATGACTTGATTGCCTTCTTGATGAGCTCGAATGGCTTTACGAGCAGCAGCCAAGATCTTCTCAGGATCCGCGACACTGGTACCACCGAATTTTTGAACGATCAGAGGCATAGGGAAAACCGATTGTGAAAATTTCAGGGGAAAATGGAGTGGGTTGGTGAAAAAACTTATGTTCTTTGAGTTTTTTTAGAGGTTGCCTTGGACGAATTGTTCCATCATCTTCCAGCCCTGTGGAAATTGTGATGCGGAGGCGGTTGCGGTCGGTTCGTCATAGGTTGCAATTCCACCCGCTGGGATTCCTTTACCGCAAGCAGCAAAGGGAACGGTACCATGCGAGTGTTTCTTGGTTGTTACTGGCGTTGGATGATCGGGCAAGACCAGGATGCGATATTCGCCATATTGCTTTAAGGCGGTATGAACAGGGGCGACAATATCTCGATCGATTGCTTCCAAAGCTTTGATTTTTTCTTCGACGCGACCTTCATGCGAGGCTTCATCGGTCGCTTCAACATGGACGCAAACGATGTCGTACTTCTTCAAAGCTTCGACGGCATACCGACCTTTAGCCGCATAATCGGTGTCGAGATAACCGGTAGCGCCAGGAACTTCGATACGATCCCAGCCGACCAGCGCGGCGATTCCGCGCAGCAGGTCAACCGCGGTGATCATCGCGCCATGAATGCCAAAGCGACTGTGGAATGAGGGAAGTTGTGGACCGCGTCCCAAGCCCCAGAGCCAAATGTTGGTCGCGGGTTTCTTGCCAGCAGCGATCCGTTTCTTGTTGACCGGATGGTCGCGCAATACGTCCACACTGGCTTCCATCATACGAGTTAAGATATCGCTGCCTGTACCACGCGGGTATTCATCGATTACGGATTGATCGGTGATGTCATGTGGTGCTCGTGTGCGAGTATGTTCGTTAAAGGGCGCTGCTGTGTTAGCATTGCCGCGATAGAGAAGTAAGTTTCGATAGCTGACGCCGGGCACAAACTTCCATTGCTCGGAACCAAACGCCTTTTGACAAGCTTCTAGCAACTCGGTGGCTTCTTGGGTCGAGATATGATCGGCGGTGAAGTCGATCATGGTTTGGTTTTCGATCGTGACGAGGTTACAGCGAACGGCCCAATCATGAGGGCCGAGTTGGATGCCTTGTGCGGCTGCTTCGATGGGAGCACGGCCCGTGAAATATTGATCGGGGTCATAACCAAACAGCACCATGTTGGCTACTTCGCTACCCGCAGGGAGGTGGAGTGGCGTGTTGTTGGTGCCGCCGACGACACCAGCTTGCGCGATTTGGCGCATGGCGGGAATGTTGGCGACTTGCAAAGAGGTTTTGCCTTGCAGTGCTTCAACCGGCAAGTCTGCACAACCGTCTGGAATAATGATCGCCCATTTCATGGATAATTGCTTCCTTCGCCACTGAATCCTGTTGTTAACTATCTGTCTATCGACTTTTGGCCTTCGAATGATGCCAGCCGAATCATTGTCCTTCTTCCATCACGCGCATCCGTGTGCTGCCGCTGTGAACCACGGGGAGTTGAGCGATTTGTTGAACCGCTTTACGGGCTGCACCTTCGGGCGCTTGATGTGTCATGATCACCAGCGTTACCGTTGGCTCTGCTCGACCGGGATGTCGTTCATGTTGAATGATCGACGCAATCGAAACGGCATGTTCGCCGAGTACGCGTGCGATTTGCGAGAGCACCCCGGGCACATCATCCACTTCGAAGCGGAGATAATACCGGCCCGGTAGGTCGTCAAACGTTCGCAGAGTCACTTGCGATTCGCGCTGTGACCAGAGTTCGAGTGTTCTAAATGTGATGGCAGTACGGCCGACTGCGGTGTCAATCATATCCGCGACGACAGCAGAAGCGGTGGGCATCTGCCCT